>JAFTJB010000028.1 GCA_017456625.1 Clostridia bacterium | reverse complement strand
GTTGTCGTTTGCGGAGATGGAGGAACGAAGCGTGATCGCAACCTTCTCAAAGCCAAAGGTGTCCGCAAGCTGCTTTGCAACCGACTTGTAGCCGTCGTGGGTGAGCTTCCCGCCGTAGATATCGGTGCCTTCTGCCTCAATGCCGAATACGTCCTTTGCATCCTCCTCATTGGAGATACAAACGTCAACGTATTTGCAAAGCTCGGTCATGGTTTCTCTTGCTTCTGCACGCGTCCAGAGCTTGCCGCGGTAGTTGAGGTCGCAGGAGATCTTTACACCCTTTGCCTTAGCTGCCTTACAAGCATCGAGACAAATTGCAGCAACGTTCTTGCCCAGCGCGGGAGTGATGCCCGTGAAGTGGAACCAATCAGCGCCCTCAAAAATGCTATCCCAATCAAAATCCTTTGCCTTTGCCTCTGCAATTGCGGAGTGCGCGCGGTCGTAGATACAAACGGATCCACGCTGAGAAGCACCCTTCTCGAGGAAGTAGATACCAACGCGGTCACCGCCACGAACGATCTTGGAGGTGTCAACGCCGAGTCCACGCAGAGAATTGATGGCAGATTGACCGATTGCGTGCTTGGGAAGCTTGGTTACGTAAACGCTATCCATGCCGTAGTTTGCAAGGCTGACAGCCACGTTTGCCTCACCGCCGCCAAAGGTTGCCTGCATCTGATCGTTCTGGAAGAAGCGATAGTAGCCGTTGGGAGCAAGACGAAGCATGATTTCACCAAAAGTAACGATTTTTTTCATGGATAAAGATCCTCCTAATATTTTTTCAACTTCATTATAATATCTTTTTTTGCAAATTCCATTGCATTGGTTGTAAAAAACATTGCAAACATTGTCTTTCAAATCTATTATACATCATTTTTTGAAAAAGTCAAGGCGATTTTCGTTCAAATTTGCTTGACATATCGTTCAATTGAAAATATTTTGCCCGATTGTGTGAATTTTTAGAAATATACTTGACATACGGCGCTTTTTCGGGTAAAATTTTATGTAGAGAAATGTAAAATCGAAGGAGCTGCAAATGAACCAAAGTCAAAAGAAAAAAACAGCGGCAAAGCTCGACGTGGAGGCGATCCTCGCGGTGATGCTGCTTGCTTTGATCGTGATCGCGGTCGTGTTGGCTGTGATCATGACGGTCAGCGCGCTGACGGGAGATCAGAGCGATGATCCTAATGCAGGGAAGAATCCGCCCCCGAGCAATGCGATCTTCAATAACGGAATTGTGCCTCAAATGCCCGCGGCGAACGCAACGACGCAGAACGCCAACATCAATTCCAAGTACGGCATTATTGTAGATATCGATACGGGCTTGATTCTGGCAGGGAAAAATGCAGACACACAGTTTGAGCCCGCATCCATGACAAAGGTCATGTCCTTGATCGTCGCTTGCGAAAAGCTGACCGAGGAGGACCTTGGAAAATACATCACCTATTCCGAATACTACAAGAACTACGATTATCAAGGTCTTGCACAGGGAATTCCAAGCAGTAGCTTTGAGACCCTCAACGACCGTTTTCTGGTCAAGGATCTGCTTTATGGGATCGGTGTGATGTCGGCGGGCGATTGCATGCTGATGATCGCGGAATATACGTATGGCTCTATGGATGCCTTTGTTGCGGCAATGAATCAAAAGGTCGCGGCATTGGGACTTACCCAAACGCACTTCATCGATGCCTCCGGAAACGACCATGTCCCGGGCAATATTACCACCGCCAAGGAAATGGCTGTCATTATGGCATACGCGATGCAGAGCCCCTTGATCAGCGATATCCTTTCTACCGATTGGTACTCCTTCTACGCTTACTACACCGAGGACGGCGTGGAAAAGAGCTACCGCCGCGCGTTCAAGAGCACCTTGTTTGAATATGATGCGTGCATCGACCGATCCAACCGTATGCTTCGCTACAAGGAGGCCTACGGTGAGGCATTTACGCTTCTCACGACCGACGATTTTATGGGAAAAACCGGCTATCTTGATACGCCCGCGCGTTCTTATCTCGCAAGCGCGGCGACGGGCAAGACTAGCGGTCACAGATTTGTCGTGATCGTAGGTGACACCGATAAATTCGCGTTTACCATGAAGGACGTCAAGGATCTTTTGGATACCTACGCAAGCTAAATAAAAAAGGACTGCCTATGGAGCTTTTCCATAGGCTTTCTTTTTGCATAAATGCCTTTTGCAGTGAATAGAAAGGTAGCAGGAGGTGGGAATATGGAGTTTGAGCGAGCGTTTTACCGTCGGTCTGTCCGAGAAGGGTATGTGGTACTCCTTCGCGCGGAGGCGGAGCTTTTGTTGCCCGTCGGTGGGTATCAAACAATGCGCGCGTTTTACGAGAAGATCGTGGAGGCATGCATGAATTGGGTCGTGGAGATCTATGGAGAGGAGGTGCGCCGCCGGTTTCTTTCCTTGGAAAGTATTCGCGAAAAATCGCGCTTTCGTACGCAATCCTATCGTTTTTTTATGCGCTCTCCTTGGCAAGAGGAGGACTATCTGACACTGCTGTGTGAGTCGGAGCGCTCGTCACTTGATGGGGACTTGGATTTTTATCGGATCTGCCACACGTGGAATTGCAGAGAGGAGACCGTTCTTCCGCCTGCGCAATGCCGTCGGCTGTTTGGACTCTCGGCATCAAAGGGAGAAATGCCGTTTGTTCCGGATGGATTTTACAGAGAAAACGGTCGCATCGTGATTTATAAAAACAAAACCTCAACGAGTGATTTTATGGAGGTGAGCTTGCCGCAAAGCAATGCATAAAAATCATTCTTTGACAAATTCATGTAACTGAAAAAGCTTGAAAAATCCTGCACCTTTCGGAAAATGCTAATTGTGTAAATCTGATGTGAATTCTTTCAAAAGAATGGAAAATCTATTGCAATCAAAAGAAATATATGGTAGAATAAAGTAATAGTATCGCTTGTGGAATTCCGGGGCGTTATAAAAAAGGACTTGGAGGTCTTATGTCAAGAGAAGCGATTTTAAAAGTAAGGGAGAGCGAACGGCAAGCGGCAGAAACAGTCCGCGAAGCACGCGCACGCGCGCAAGAGCTTATCAAAGCCGCGCGGACGGAAGGAGAGGCGCTATGCCGTGAGGCGGAGAATGACGCAATGGCACAGCGTCGGGAGCTGCTCGACCAGATCGCCGCAAAAACCGAGGAGCTGAATCAGCATTCCATGGAGGAAGCGCAGGCAGAAGCGGAGGAGATCCGCGCGGAGGTGCGTTTGCGCCGTAAGATCGCGGAGAAAATCATCATCAGGGGGCTGGATTCAAAATGTCGATGAGTACAATGAAAAAGCTCACCGTCCTGACCCTTGCCGAGGATGCGGATGCCATTGTACGCAAGCTGATGAAGCTTCGCTGCGTGGAGATCCGAAGCACCGAGGTCGGGGAAGGCGCGCTTTTGTCCGCTCATTTTGACAGCGACGGGCAAAAGGCGGCAGCTGACAGCCGATTGCGAAGGATCCGTGAGGCGATTCCTGTGCTTAATCAATACACGATGCGAAAAAAGCGACTCGGTCGCTCATTGCACCGAGTGAATGCGGATGAATTTCTTGCGGACGGACGCGCGGAATCGGCATGGCGCACAGTGGAAAAAGCGCTTGAACTTTGTAACACACTCAAGGAGACGGAGGGCGAGATCACCCGCTTGCAGGGGCAACGCGAATCGTTACGCCCGTGGGTGGAGTATGACGTGATCCTTTCCGAGCGTGGCACAGAGCAATCGACGCTGATCCTTGGCGCGTTTCCTACAGGAACGCTTCCCGAAGCGGTCGTTCCCATGCTTGAGAGCGCGGGGGCACACGTCGAGCTCGTGTCAATGGACAAGAGCGGTGTCTATGCTTCGGTTATATGTCACAAAACAAATGAGGAAGCCGTTCAACGCATGCTTGCAGAGCTTGGCTTTCTCAAGGCATCCTTCCGCGAAATCGACACAACGGCGGCGGTTGCCGACGCGGAGATCGAAGGACGTATTGCGGAGCTGGATGCAGACCGTGACCGTGCGCAGGAATGGCTGCACGTGCTTGCGGAGGAGCTGGATAACGTAGAGATCCTTTGTGATATCGAGGAGACAAACGCCAATGCGGCGCGCCATCTCCAAAAGCTTGCAACGACCAAAAAATGTGCGTTTTTGGAGGGGTGGATCCCAAAATTTGCGCGCGATGCGGTTGTGGATGCGCTTGCGGAATTTACCTGTGCATACGATATCAACTATCCCGCACATGATGAGGAACCGCCCGTGCTGCTTCGCAACAATCGCTTTGCGACGAATTTTGAGTGGGTCATCGGAATGTACGCGTACCCCAAATACGGAGCGTTCGATCCGACCTTTATCATGAGTATCTTCTATTTTGTCCTCTTCGGCTTAATGTTTGCCGACGTTGGATACGGGCTT
>JAFTJB010000027.1 GCA_017456625.1 Clostridia bacterium | reverse complement strand
ATCTTACCAACCGTACTGAAGAAGATATGATCAAAGTTCGTAACCTCGGTAAGAAGTCCTTGGAGGAAGTCATTCAGAAGCTTCACTCCTTGGGACTTGACCTCAGACGTGAAGAGGAATAATTGCCTAAATCCCATTCGTAAGAATGAAAAACTATTCGTAAAATAGCAGAAGGAGGGACTACAAATGCCCGGAACCAGAAAACTTGGCAGACCTACCGCCCACAGAAAAGCAATGCTGCGTGGCATGGTCACCTTGCTGCTTGAGAACGGACAGATCGAGACCACGCTCACCAGAGCGAAGGAAGTTCGTTCCATGGCAGAAAAAATGATTACACTCGGTAAGAAGAACACTCTTGCAAGCCGTCGTGCGGCTTTGGCATATATCACCAAAGAGGATGTTGTATCCAAGCTGTTTGCAGAGATCGCTCCCAAGTATGCAAACCGTCAGGGCGGTTACACCCAGATCTTCAAGATGGGTCCCCGTCGCGGCGACGCTGCAGAGATGGCGATCGTAAGACTTCTCGCAGTTGAGGCTCCCGTAGAGGAGAAGAAGGTCGAGGAGGAGAAGAAGGCTGAGGAGAAGAAGGCTGAGGAGAAGCCCGCTGAGGCAAAGAAGCCTGCCGCAAAGAAGCCCGCAGCAGCAAAGAAGCCCGCTGCAAAGAAG
This sequence comes from Clostridia bacterium, assembly GCA_017456625.1. GTDB lineage: Bacteria > Bacillota > Clostridia > Oscillospirales > CAG-272 > UMGS1865. Next base: position 6,950 of record JAFTJB010000027.1, on the reverse strand, counting down.
GCTGAGGAGGCTCCCGCAACCGAGGAGAAGCCCGCTCCCAAGAAGAGAACGACCAAGAAAAAGGTCGAAGAGGCTCCCGCAGAAGAGAAGTAATTCTCTCGCGCCACATAAAAAGCCACCGTGCATTGCACGGTGGCTTTTTGGCATATAACAGAAATTATGTTTTCTACCTATTGCAAAATGATGCAGCATGGTGTATAATAGAGATGGATAAATGGGAAGGGAGGCGGTTGGATGTCAAGCTGGCAAAACGGCAGCCACGGTGTAAACAGCAATCCCGCTCCACAGATCGATCCGCGTGTCAACGTGACACACGCAATGGATGTTCAGATCATTCATGCAAACGATGTGATGGATTGGACCAATGTTCCAATGCCAAAGACGGGAATCGTTACACATATTGTATCAATCGTAGGTGTGTTGCTGACAACAGGCGGTGCGATCGGTGTGCTCCTGAACCGAAGTCTCGGTATATGGAGCATGATAGGTTTTTTTCTCATACTCATTTCATCGATCCTCTATTCGAGATCAAACCGCACGCGGCTTAACATTGTACGCGCGTATTGTGAGCGTGGCTGGAAAGAGGAACGAACTTTTAGGGCACCGTTTGGCAAGGTGTTGCGCTATTCTTTTTTTAGTTTGCTACCCATGTACTGTGCGTGGTGCTTACCTGTCATACTTGGTCTTTTCGTTGGATATATCGGTTGGATGTTGCTCGGTGTTCCGATTTTGATTGTTTCCATTCTTGTACTCATCAATTTTTCCTACACGTGGAGAGATCTGGAGATCAAGCGGTGGAAGTATTGGGGAATTCAGATTTTAATTTATGCAATTATCAACGGAATGGGGCTTGTCATCTACTTTTTCGGTGCGTAAATCATTATTGGAGGAGGTTTTATGAAATACAAATACGGCTTCAAGAATCGCGAGCGCGTCGGCCGTTGGTTTGAGATCGGTATTCTTGCCTCGGGCGGGGGATTGATCCTCTTGGATCTTTTCGGACCGGCAAACGGTGCGGCATTTTTAGGGTTTGTGATCATATTTATATGGACCTTCATTCACGGACAGCGCAACGGCCTGGCCCTGCAGGAGCTTGAACGAAAATATACCAAAACGCTTCGGCAGGAGGGCGAAATGACGATCGAGCGCGCGCACGTCGTGCGCATCACGCTTCAGGCTTCTCTTCCGTTGTACCTCGGCATGGCATTCCCCATCCTCCTGATGCCCGTCGGCGGTTTTTACGCATTGGGGGCATTCTTTCCGCTCTTTGCGGTAGTTGGTATCCGCTTCCACTTTTTCTATGAGCGTTGGAAGGGCTTGGAGCTCAAGCCGAGCTTCTATTGGTGGATGCAGGTGGGCATTTGCCTTGCAATGATCGTCATCTCCTACCTCTTCTTTTTCCTCGTAATGGGTGGGGAAGTCAGACACTGAATTTTATTATGAGCGATCCGTTCTTGTGAGCGGATCGTTCTTTTTTACATAAACGAACGTACTTTTGCATATATTGAACCAACAAACGGAAAGGCGGTTCGGTTATGAAAAAGAAGCTTTTGAAACGTGTATGTGCCTGCGCTTTGGCAGGCGGTCTCTTGGTGGCATCGTCGGCTTTGCCTGCTTCGGCGGCGACGGCAATTCCAACGGTTTCCTACGGGCTGTCGGTTTTGGCGGCGCAGACCGATATGGCGGTCATGGCACCCGTGGGGAACGAGATCGCGTTCTCCAAGGAGGTCTTTGCGCGCGCGCTCAATCTTTCAAACGTGCGCTACGTCACCGTCTGCTCCTTGCCCGCCGCAACGGACGGAGAGTTGGTCCTGGGTTCCACGCGCGTGGCGGCAGGGCAGACCGTTTCGGCGGATAATCTTGCCTATATGACCTTCCGTGCCGCGAATGATGAGGTGCCTCTGCATAGCTCTTTTACGTTCACGGCAAATGGCAGCGCCAATCCCATCGTGTGCAATCTCTATCTCCTCGATCGCGGCAATTACACCCCTACCGTCAGTGTCGCGTCAAGTCTGTCGCTCAACGTCTCCACCTATAAGGAGCTTTGCGCATACGGCACGCTGAGTGCTTACGATCCCGACGGAGACGCGCTTTGCTTTGAGATCGTCTCCTATCCCGAAAACGGCGCGGTACGCCTCACAGATAAAAATTACGGTACCTACGTTTACACGCCGCAGGCTGGCTACATTGGCACCGACAGCTTTTCCTATGTCGCACGCGATAAATACGGCAATTACAGCGCCGCCGCAACGGTCAATCTGAACGTCGAGCTGTCGGGTACGTCCGTGACCTACGAGGATATGAAGGAGAGAGAGGAATATCGCTCTGCGTTGGCACTCACCGAGGCGGGAATCATGAGCGGCAAGCAGGTGGGGAATCTCTATTATTTCTATCCCGAGGAGCAGGTCAGCCGCGTGGAGTTTCTCGTTATGGCGATGAATGCGGTGGGGATCAACGACGTTCCCGATTGCGCGCAGACGGTGTTTGCGGATGACGCGAGCATACCGCCGACGATGAAGGGATACGTTTCTGCCGCATACGAATTGGGATATATCAACGGCATTGAGCGTGACGGAGCGCTTTGCTTCGCTCCCAACGAGCCTCTGACGCGCGCGCACGCTGCGGTGATCCTCGAAAAGCTCGTGGGGCTTGATAAATTCGCGGTCACTCCCACCTTTGCCGATGCCGCCGATATCCCAACGTGGGCGAGTGAGGCGATCTATTCGCTTTCCGCCGCAGGGATATTGTCCTCGGTCGACGGCTGTGTCTCTCCCACCGCAAGTCTCACCCGTGCCCAAACCGCGCATCTTCTTGCAAATACGATGGAATACGTGAACCGTTGATCTCTTTGGGGGATCTCTCTTTTGGAGGGATCCCCTAAAATAATAAAAATTTGTTAATTTTTAATTTGCTATTGCAAAAGGGAAAAGAATCTGTTATAATAATATAGCAAATGTCGGACTGTGAAACGAGGCCATACCAGCCGGGGCAGTAGCGGTGCCTTGTACCTGAAATCCGCTATAGCAGGGGTGGATTCCTCTTTTGAGGAAGGATCTCTTACGAAAGAAGCGCAGTTTTTGTGTTGAGGAATGGGTCTTGCGCAATTGGAAGCTGTGAACCATGTCAGTTGGGGAACCAAGCAGCATTAAGCAGTCCCTTCAATGTGCCGCGAGAGCGCCTGTTCTGAGCAATGACTGTGATGTTCGCGTGGGTGTGAATTTCAACCTTGAGGTGTATGGTCTTGTTTTGCAGTCCGGCTTTGTAACAAGTGAATTTTGCCGACTCAGCCACAAGCGCGTCGGCATTTCGTGTTTTTGAGAGAGGAGGAGAATTTATGCATCAAGCACTATATCGCAAATGGCGTCCGCAGACCTTTGACGACGTGTGCGGGCAGGAGCATATTACGTCGATTTTGCGCTACGAGGCGGAAAATCGCGCGTTCAGCCATGCGTATCTCTTTTGCGGATCCCGCGGAACGGGAAAGACCACCTGCGCAAAGATCCTTGCCAAGGTGGTAAACTGCCACGCTCCCGTAAACGGAAGCCCGTGCTGCAAATGTGAGGCGTGCCTTGCCATCGACAGCGGCGCGGCGACTGACGTCTTGGAGATGGATGCGGCATCCAACAACGGTGTTGATAACATTCGTGATATCCGTGACGAGGTCGTGTATTCTCCCAACTCTTTAAAGTACCGTGTTTACATTATTGACGAGGTCCATATGCTTTCGGTCAGTGCGTTCAACGCACTCCTCAAAACCTTGGAGGAGCCGCCCGAGCACGTGGTGTTCATTCTTGCAACGACCGAGCTTCATAAGCTCCCCGCAACCATCATTTCACGTTGTCAGCGCTTTGATTTCCGTCGCATCTCCACCGAGGTGCTCATGGACAGGCTTTTGCACATTGCCGCAGAGGAAGAGATCAAGCTCGACCGAGATGCTGCGCGTATGCTTGCCAAGCTTGCGCAGGGCGGTATGCGTGATGCGATCAGCCTTTTGGAGCTTTGCGCAGGTGCGCGCCGAGAGGTCACGCCTGCAACCGTTGAGGAGGCGGTCGGACTGACGGGACGGGATGCGATGCTTACGATCGTTCATGCGATCTCCGCGCGGGATTACGATGCGCTGTTTGGACAGATCGCGGAGGTGGTACGCTCCTCCAAGGATATTTCGGTGTTTTGGCAGGATCTGATCGCACTCTACCGTGATATGCTGGTCATTAAGACCACGTCAAGCGCGGCGGCTTATCTCGATCTTACCGACAGCGAGACCGAGCAGATGAACGAGGCGGTCAAGGCTTTTTCAAAGGAAAAGCTGCTCTATCATTGCAGATTGCTCGAGGAGGCGCTTTTTGCCATGCAAAAGGCAAACGCGGTCAAGCGATTGGTCGCGGAGCTGACACTGGTACGGATGTGCGACGAGGCGCTTGACACCTCCACGGAGGCACTTGTGTCCCGCATCGCACAGCTTGAGGATTGCGTGGCAACAGGAAATTTTGTAGCAACTGCCACACCTCCCAAAACCCACGTATCCGAGCCGGAAAAAGCGACATCCGTTATACAGGAGCCGATCCCAACCCCCGCCGCAAAACCAACTGTGGCACCCGCACCGAGTGCCGAGAAACGCATTCTTCGACCTATTCGCGCATGGATGGAGGTCGTTGAGCGGATCAGCCGTAGTGAGCCTATGACGGCAAGCTTTGCGCGAACCTCGCACGCGTTCACGACGGATGACGGCAAGGTCATCGTTCGGTTTGACAGTGATTTCGCCCTTCACATGATGGAGCAGGGCAGTGCGCGCGACCGTATGAGAAGTGCGGTGTCGGGCGTTCTTCGTCGCGAGGTCGGCGACAGAGAGCTGATCTTTGAGGTGGTTGGCCGCCGTGAGGCAGGTTCTCCCATCGATGAGATCCTCGAGGCGCTTGATGAAATTTGATTGGAGAAAAACATGAGGGTTACGTTACTTGGTGATTCCATTCGTCAGATCGGATACGGAAAAAAGGTTCCCGAGCTTCTGGGAGCGGATTTTGAGGTCTTTCAGCCCAAGGATAACTGCCGCTTTGCAAAATATACCTTGCGCGGCTTGTTCGACTGGGCAAAGGATATGGAGGGAAGCGAAATCATTCATTGGAACAACGGCTTGTGGGACGTTTGCGACCTCTTTGGAGACGGAACGTTTTCCACGGACAAGGAGTATGTGGAAAATATGCTTCGTGTCGCACGTATTCTGGTCAAGCGGGCAAAGATTGTGATTTTTGCAACCACCACTCCGGTCAATCCGGCAAACCGATATAATAAAAATGAAGATATCGAGCGCTTCAATGCGCTGATCGTTCCCAAATTGAGAGAGATGGGAATTCGTATCAACGATCTTTATACTACCGTTGCAAGTGACATCGATGCATACATCTTACAGAGCGATATGATCCATCTGACAGAGCGAGGAATCGACGTTTGCGCGCAACAGGTGGCAGATGCCATACTTGAGGCGGCAAAGGATATTCGGTAATATATAAAAGGAGATAAAAATCATGAGAGCAAACATCCCGAAGGGTATGGGCGGCGGAATGCAGAATATGCAATCCATGATCCGCCAGGCACAGAAAATGCAGGAGGATATGGCGGCAAAGCAGGAGGAGCTGAACGCGCGCGAGTATGACGTCAGCGCAGGCGGCGGAGTCGTCAAGGTCAAGATCAACGGTAAGAAGGAAATCCTTTCCATCGATCTTTCTCCCGAGATCGTCGATCCCGATGATATCGAGACGCTGTCCGATATTCTTGTCGCTGCAGTCAACGAGGCGATCAAGCGTGTTGAGGATACCAACAACGCTGAGCTCGGTCAGATCACCGGACCGATGAACCTCCCCGGACTTTTCTGATCTATGGCGGAATATATCGAGTCGCTCCGTTTGCTTGCCGAGAAATTCGGCAGGCTGGAGGGCGTTGGCAGAAAGACGGCTATGCGTATGGCATTTTCCGTTCTCGAGCTTGAGGAGGAGGACGCACGCGCGTTCGCGCAGGCGATCATCGATGCAAAGGAAAAGATCCATCTGTGTCCCATCTGTCAGAATTTGACCGACCGCGAGGTCTGCCCCATCTGCTCGGATGAGGAGCGCGACCGTTCCTTGATCTGTGTCGTGTCCGATGCGAGAACCGTTATGGCAATGGAGAAGGTGCGTGAGTTTCGCGGTGTTTACCACGTCCTGCACGGACTCATCTCGCCCATGAATGGAGTTACCCCGGACAAACTCAAGATCCGAGAGCTTTTGGCACGCGTGGGCGAGGGAGAGGTCTCGGAGGTCATCGTGGCGACCAACCCTACAGTCGAGGGCGAGGCAACGGCAATGTATCTGTCTAAGCTGCTCCATCCCCTTGGAGTCCGCGTGACTCGCTTGGCTTACGGTGTCCCCGTAGGAGCCGATCTGGAATATGCGGATGAAATTACGCTGTTCCGTGCTTTAGAGGGCAGACGTGACGTATAATGCGCGATATACCCAAAAATATGTCGCGCATATAGTCGAGTTGCACAAAAACACGACGCAAATTTTGGCACTGTGCCGAGCAATACTACAAAACGAAAAAAGTTTCCAAAAAACACTTGACAAACGGAGTAAAAAGTGATAAAATAACAAGGCTTTCGACGCTGGAGGACAAGACCGAATGGAAGTAAAAAAGCTTTGAAAAAAGATGAAAAAACTTTCAAAAAGGTATTGACAACAGAAAGAGAAAGTGCTATAATAAGAAAGTCGGCCGCAAGAAGGCGGACGAAAATGATCCTTGAAAATTGAACAACAAGAGAGAAGTACAAAGCATACGTTCTGAGAAGAACGAGTATGTGCGAACGAACTCAATTCAAAGAGAATACTACTCAAACAAAAGTAAAAGAAGCTAATAGAAACAACTCGAAAGCAAGATTAGATCCCCGCAAGGTGTTTTAATAGAGATGATTTCGAGAGTTT
>JAFTJB010000026.1 GCA_017456625.1 Clostridia bacterium | reverse complement strand
GGTGGTGGGCATGTTGGCACCCTCGCAGACTGCCTTGCAGCCGTTGGCAACGAGGAGCTTGGCGTCATCCTCAAGCAGCTCGTTCTGCGTTGCGCAGGGAAGTGCGATGTCGCAGGGAATGCTCCAGACGCCTCTGCCCTCGGTGTAGACGGCGCTCGTGTGCGTCTTGACGTACTCGGAGATGCGCGCGCGGCGAACCTCCTTGATCTCCTTGACGAGTGCGAGATCAATGCCGTCGGCGTCATAGATCCAGCCCGTGGAGTCGCTCATGGTGACGACCTTGCCGCCGAGCTGGGTCGCCTTCTCCGCCGCGTAGATCGCAACGTTGCCCGCGCCCGAGATGACGACGGTCTTGCCCGTGAGGGTGTCGCCGTGATCCTTCAGCAGCTCGTCAACGATGTAAAGCAGACCGTAGCCCGTTGCCTCCTTGCGAGCAAGAGAGCCGCCGTAGGAGAGACCCTTACCCGTAAGCACGCCCTCGTAGATGCCGCGGATGCGCTTGTACTGACCGAAGAAGTAGCCGATCTCGCGGGCGCCCGTACCGATATCGCCTGCGGGAACGTCCTCGTCTGCACCAATGTACTTGTAGAGCTCGGTCATGAAGCTCTGGCAGAATGCCATGACCTCGCGCTCGGACTTGCCCTTGGGGTCAAAGTCACAGCCGCCCTTGGCACCGCCGATGGGGAGGCTGGTGAGGGAATTCTTGAAGACCTGCTCAAAGCCGAGGAACTTCATGATGCTGGGGTTGACGGAGGGGTGCAGACGGATACCGCCCTTGTAGGGGCCGATCGAGTTGTTGAACTGCACGCGATAGCCGACGTTGACGTGCGCCTGACCGTTGTCATCGACCCACGGCACCTTGAAGGTGATGATGCGATCGGGCTCAGTGATGCGTTCGAGGATGGCGTTTCTTTCATAGACGGCTTCGTTCTTTTCGACGGCGGGGGCAATGGACTCCAGAACCTCGCGTACCGCCTGGAGGAACTCGGGCTGATCCGCGTATTTTTTCTGCAGATCAGCGTATACACGTTCAATGTATTTCATATTGGTGATTCCTTTCTTATTTATTATTTATAAGAATGAAAACAGTATAGCAAAAGACGCTTTTTCCGTCAAGAGGTTTTTGAAATTTTTTCTTGATAATGGAATAAAAATCCATTATTTGGATGCTTTCCGAAAAAATATCGAAAAAAAGAGACGATTTTTGGATAACCCCTTGACAAAGGGGGTTGATTTGTGATAGAATAAATCGCCGCATAATGTTTAGGGCATAAAAAACGGAAAGCCGTTTCCCTATGTTAGCGAGTCATATATGAAAGAGAGGTGCTTTTCCAATGTACGCAATTATCGTAACAGGCGGAAAGCAGTACAAGGTTCAGGAAGGCGACGTAGTATTCGTAGAGAAGCTCGATGCTGCTGAAAACGAAGAAATCAAGTTTGAAGAAGTTCTCGCTGTATCCGGTGAAAGCTTTGTTACAGGCAAGCCCACCGTTGAAGGTGCTTATGTAACTGCAACTGTAGTTAAGAATGGTAAGGGCAAGAAGATCCACATCCTTAAGTACAAGTCCAAAAAGAACGAGAAGAAGAAGATCGGCCACAGACAGCCTTACACCAAGGTTCAGATCGGCAAGATCGTTCTCTAATTCCCTATGACAAAAGTGGTTTTTTATAAAAGACACGGTGTATTCTACGGCTTTGAGGAGCGCGACCATGCGGGCTACGCGGAGTTTGGCGAGGATATCGTCTGCTCGGCGATCACGGCGATGACGATGCTGATCGTCAATACCTGTGAGACGGCGTGGGGCATCGACGTCGATTACAAGATCGACGAGGATGCGGCGAATATCAGAGTCGTGATCAAAGAGGCGTTGCCCGAGTTCGCTTCGAGCAATGAGAAGCAGTACGCCGTCTCGGGTCTGATCAAGGGCTACTATTATCAGCTCATGGATCTGATCGAGGACTACAGCGACTTTATTGACGTCGATGTAGAGGAAAAACCGATTCGATGAGCCCCATGGGCTCGCGGTAAGACCGCAGTTACAAAATATCAGAAAACGGAGGTATCACGAGTATGTTGAGACTTGGCTTGCAATTTTTTGCACATAAAAAAGGTGTAGGTTCTACCAAGAACGGCCGCGATAGCCGTGCGCAGAGACTTGGCGTTAAGAAATCTGACGGCCAGACCGTTCTCGCAGGCAACATCATCGTTCGCCAGAGAGGCACGAATGTGCATCCCGGCACGAACGTTGGTATCGGCTCTGACGACACCCTTTTCGCTCTCAAGAGTGGCGTTGTAAAGTTCGAGCGCTACGGTGACAACAAGAAGCGCGTAAGCGTTATTGCTGAGTAATTTCAGGTAAAACAAACCATAAGAAACGGACTTCTCGGAGTCCGTTTTTTGTTCTATGAAACGTTGTATTGAAATGATCTCGCTGTTTTGCGGCATTCCGTTTTGGAGTAAGCTTGCAAAGGGCGGGCGAACGAGGGCGGGCAGGATCCGCTCATAACAGGAAGCTTTTGAATATGAAAAAATTTCTTTCTCTTACGTCCGAGTATCTCGGACGCGTCGGACTTTATTTTCTGCTGACACAGCTTGTCTTCGCCATCCTTGCCGTTGTCAAGGTATCGAACGTCATTGCGCTCGGACTCGTCTGGGCCGGTCTCGTTTTTGGTGTGCTGATGGCGCTCTCGGATTACGTGTACCGTGTAAAGGCTCTCGGCTCTTATTTTCTGAAGGCCTTTCTCCACACCGTGCTTGCGGTGATTTCGTTTGCGATCGCCTTTGTCTGGGCGGCAGACGTCATCGCAGAGGGCAGTACCGCCGTGATCGGCGTCCTTGCCTTTGCGATCGTTATGGCACTCGTTTCCGTGATCCGCTGTGTGCTCCACAGCTTGCTCGCACGCAAGGAAAATTCCGAAAAGAAGTACGACTATCTGTATACATCCTCGAATTGACTCGGTTCGGGCATCGGTACACCGATGCCCGAATTATTTTTTGCGTCAGCTTAATTTTTTCACAAAAGGTATTGACAACGGTT
>JAFTJB010000025.1 GCA_017456625.1 Clostridia bacterium | reverse complement strand
TTGGAGGAATATATGAAAATTGCAGTGATTGGATCAAGGAGCATTGTGGTGACAGATATCGGCAAGTATATTGCAGACGGAGAGGAAATCGTATCGGGCGGCGCGGTAGGGGTTGATTCGTGTGCCGCAGAATATGCAAAGGAGAACGGGATAAAGCTTACCGAGTTTCTTCCCCAATACGAGCGATACGGTCGCGCGGCTCCGATCGTAAGGAATCGTGAAATCGTCGATTATGCGGATAAGGTCATAGCCTTTTGGAACGGCAGTTCAAAAGGAACGCTATCGGTGATCAAATATGCAAAAAAAGTCGGCAAGCCGTGCGAGATCGTTCTTTGTGAGCCTTCCCAAAGATGACGCACTGTTTTTACCATCGGGGTAACTGTTCGCACGAACCCGTAGGGCGGGGGCTTGCTCTTGACAGTCCTCGACGGTCCGCGCCATAGGTAATGTTATTTTTTAGGGTAGCGAAGCGGGTGAGAGGGCTATTCCGAAGGAAAACTAACCTTGGTGCCCATTTTGGGTGGGGGTACCAAAATGGTCGCGGCAGCAATGCTGACGGTTTGTAGATAAACAAAAACGTCTGTACGCCATACTAATGATGGGGGTACAGACTGACAAATCTATTAAACTTTCCCCTTTGGGAAAGTTTTTGAAGGGTATGGGAAACTTTTTTCAAAAAGTTTCCCATGAAAAAAAGATTTGCAAAAATATTTTTCTAAAAGCGCCTTTTGCAGCACCATAAATTTATTATATCACAGAAAAATCGGTTTGTAAAGCATAAAATGCGCTATTTGCACAATTTCTATGTTTTTTACAAAAAATAATTGTTATGTTTTTACAAATTGCCAATTGAAATGTGCTTTTTCCTGTGCTATAATAAAAGCGTAAAAACAAGGAGGTACGGTCCAATGAGATGAATCGCATTCACTGAACAATTGAAAGGAGACCGAGCCCATGGCGCTCTGATACGGAGACCAACACATTTTTTGGAAAGCACCGAAACCGATTCGTGTAGGAAAGCACCGACATCGATTCACGTAGGAAAGCACCGAAACCGATTCGTGTGAGCAGTCCCGAGGAGTTACCACTTGTTACATTTTCGCCTTATGGAACGAAGCAGTTGCGGAATATACGCCGTTTCGCAGGAGTGCGTGTAGTGCACCGATATCGTTGGTATGAGGTAGACCGAATGAAAGAGAGGATTAGAAAAGATGTTAGAGCCTGCAAGTGAATACTGAACCCTTGATCGCGCGAGTGATCAAGGGTTCTTTTTTTCTCCATCCAAGGTGTGAATTTTGCTTAAAGGGTTGATTTTTGGCGAAATATATGATAGAATAGATGTAGCGAAAAGGACCGAGTGACTGTATAGAGGTTTTTTCGCGTTTTTTGTACCTTGACTCGAAATAAGGAGATTTACGCTTTGAATACGGAAAATACAAGAGGCGGACGTCAGATTTTGGTGCTGATCGACCGTGTCATTGATTATTTGCTCAACTTTTTTATCGTGTACGTGGCATACCTTATCGTCACGATGATCTATCCTTACCGCGAATATATGCCGCTCGAGCAGCTTCTGCCGCAGCTTTTGATGTTTATCGGTACGGTCTGTCTCGTGGTGTCCCTGCTTTATAACTATCACAACGTCTACCAGCCCATCCGAACCCATCGGACGCGCTTTTTCGTGGGGCATATCCTTCTGGCAAATCTCGAGTTTGCCATGGTCGCGATTCTGCTCATCCAGATCTTCGCAAACGAGCCTTACCCCTACTTCAGCATGTGGCTCACGATCACGGTCGTGATCAGCTCGATCGTGCTGATCTCCAAAAAGATCTGCATGATCTCCATTCTCGGCAGTATTCGTGCCAATAAGCGCAACATCAAGCACATCCTGCTCGTCACCGACAGCCAGGAGATGACCGACGAATACATGGAGGAGATCCTCGACAACCCGCATTTCGGTTATTCCGTCATCGGCTACGTCGGTAACCTCAGCATCATCGGGCTCCCGCACCTCGGCACCACGGGCGATCTTGACCGTATTCTGACCGAGTACCGCCCCGATGAGGTGGTCATGGCGTTCGATACCGTCCGTAAGAAGGTGATCACCAAATACGTCACCATCTGCAACGACCACTGCATCAAGGTGCTTTTCGTGCCTGCCATCTGCGGCTACTTCAAGTCGCCAAGACAGGTCAACGTCGTGGGTAATCTGCCCGTCATCGATATCCGCAGCAACCCGCTCGACAACGCCACCAACCGCTTTGCCAAGCGCGCGCTCGATATCGCCGCTTCCGCGTTTCTCATTCTCCTGACCTCGCCCCTGATGATCTTTACCGCCATCGGCGTCAGAATCTCCTCGCCCGGTCCCATCTTCTTCAGACAGACGAGAGTGGGAAGAAACAACCGCGAGTTTACCATGTATAAGTTTCGCTCCATGCGTGTCAACGATACCCAGCAGACGGGCTGGTCGACCGAAAACGACCCGCGTAAGACGAGATTTGGCGCGTTTATCCGCAAGTTCGCACTCGATGAGCTGCCGCAGTTTTTCAACGTCTTCAAGGGCGATATGAGTCTGGTCGGACCTCGTCCCGAGGTGCCGTTCTACGTGGATAAGTTCAAGACCGAGGTGCCGCTGTATATGCTCAAGCACGCGGTGCGCCCGGGCATTACGGGACTCGCGCAGATCAAGGGCCTCCGCGGAGACACCTCCATTCAGGCGCGTATCGACGAGGATATCAACTATATCGAGAACTGGTCCTTCTGGGAGGACATCCGCATTTTGCTCCTGACCCCCTTCTGCGCGGTCAACCGTCACGAGAAGTATGCCGCAAAGGAGGCAGAGGAGGAAAAGAAGAGTGCTGACCGTGAGCGCGCTCGCGAGATGCTCGGAAGGGAAGAAAACGGAGAAAAGAAGCATGACGAAAACGCGTAAAAAGCTTTTGTACGTCGCGTCCACTGCCTCGCACCTCAAGCGCTTTCATATGCCCTATATCGAAGCGCTCCGCGCGGATGCGGACGTGATGCTCATGGGCACGGGAGATCCCGAATTTTTGGATTTTGATCTTCCGTTTGAAAAAAATATGCTCAGCGCTGCCAATTTCGGGGCGATTCGCAGGATCCGCAGGATCCTCAAAAAGGAGAAGTTTGACGCGGTGATCCTCAATACCTCGCTCGCGGCGTTCCTCGTTCGCGCGGCGATGATCGGGATGCGCCACCGTCCATTTGTACACAACATCGTCCACGGCTATCTCTATAACGAGCCGACAGAGGGCAAAAAGGAGAAGATCTTGGCACTTTGCGAGCGCGTGATGCGCAAAAAGACCGATATGATCTCGGTCATGAACGCGGCGGATCTCGAGATCGCGGGGAAGGGTAATCTCTGCCTTGGGGAGGTTGCGTTTATCTATGGCATGGGCGTGAATATGCCCGCGGAGCTCCCTGCGGTCGATGCCGATCTGCGCGCGCAATACGCGGGCGACGGGGAAGTGCTTTGCACCTTCGTCGGGGAATTGAGCGGACGGAAAAATCAGACGTTTCTCATCGATGCTATTAAAAAATTGCGCGACGGCGGCGCTCCCGTTCGGCTCATGCTTTTGGGAGAGGGCGCGGAGCGCGAGTCGCTTGAAGCGCAGATCCGTGAAAACGGACTTGAGGGCGCGGTGTACCTGCTCGGCAACCGTGAGCCTGTCCTGCCGTATCTCGCCGTGACCGATATCTACGTTTCCGCAAGTAAGATCGAGGGGTTGCCCTTCAACGTCATGGAGGCGATGGCGTGCGGACTGCCGATCCTGGCATCAAACGCTAAGGGGCAGACCGACCTGCTCGCGGACAAGCCCGAAAGCCTTTATCAAATTGGCGATCTTGATGCCTTTTGCGAGACCTTGGCGGTGCTCGCCGCCTCCGACCGCCTCGGTGTGGGGGCTGTGTCCTATCCCATGCTCGACCGCTACCGTCTGGACGCGGTGATGGAGGAAAATCTCAAGCTAATGAAGAAAGGATGGTGCTGAAGTGGTTCGTTTTTTGGAATATTGCCGCACCTTCTATAAGGGAGCTTACTATCCCATATTGGTTTTATTGCTCGTTTTCATCGGTCACACGATGAAAATGGAATTGATCTTCGGCGGGATCATGATGCTGACCGTTGCGTTCGGTCTGCTCATTGGTCATGACGTGAAATTTACGATGATGCCGCTTATGGCGACCTTTTTCATCATTCCTGCGCGCAATTTCTCGCCCGCGGACCCTGGCTACGGAGAGTACTACCTCCAGCCCGCGGTGCTGATCTACATCATCGTGCTCGCGGCGATCGTTGCGGCATCGATCCTCTTTTTCGTCATCCGTAACCGCAAGATCGCAAATCCGATCACTGTCAAGGGACCCTTCCTCAGCATCGTGATCTTTTGCGGTGTTCTGCTCCTCAACGGTCTCTTTTCGGAAAATTACACGGTCATGAACATGGCGTTTACGGTCTTTATGATCCTTGCCATGCCCGTGGTCTATCTCATTTTCGCGGCGTTTTTGCACTTTGAAAAATCGGTCGTCGATTACTTCATGCGGTGTCTGGTCGGCATCGGTATGCTGATCTCCGCAGAGCTTGTCGTGGCTTATATGACCGACGTGCGCTTCGTGGCGGGGGATATCGTCAAGGAAAGCGTGGTGCTTGGCTGGGGTGTTTGGACGAATATCGGCAGTATGCTGGTTTTCCTCATGCCCGCGTGCTTCTACTTCGCGCATTCGCACAAGAAGGGATGGATCGGATATTTGCTCGGTTTGATCGAGCTTTTCTGCATCCTGCTCTCGCAGAGCCGCGCGGCACTGCTGGTCGGTGCGCTTAGCTTCGTGCTTTGCGTGCTTTATCTCTGCTTTTCGGGCAAAAATCAAAAGCTCAACCGAATTCTCACTCTGAGCATTCTCGCACTCGGGCTTCTCGCGCTTCCGTTTGTGTTCGATAAGGTCAAAACGCTGCTTGGAAACTTCCTCGAGCAGGGACTCGGCGACAACGGTCGCTTTGATCTGTGGTCGAGCGCGATCGATGCCTTCCTGCGCAATCCCATCCTCGGCTCGGGCTTCTACGACGTCTGCCACTACGAGGGCTGGGGGATGTTCGGTATGCCGCAGATGTGTCATAATACGATTTTGCAGGTGCTCGGTACCGCGGGTATCCTCGGTATCCTTGCCTACGGCTACCACCGCTTTGAGACCGTTCGTCTCGTCGTCGTCAAGCGTAACCCCGTTAAGATGTTCCTCGGGATCTGTATCCTCGGGTTCCTCCTCTTCGGTATGCTCGACGTCGTCTTCTTCATCGCGTATCCCAATATCTTCTATACCATTATGCTCTTGATCATGCAATATACCGACTCCCCCGCCGAGGAGCTGTATTTGTGATGAGTAAGGGGAATTGAGGAGGAGG
>JAFTJB010000024.1 GCA_017456625.1 Clostridia bacterium | reverse complement strand
GGACGGCTATTATTGGTACGTCGGTCGCGCGGATGACGTCCTCAAGTCCTCCGGCTACCGCATCGGCCCGTTCGAGCTCGAGTCTACCATCATGGAGCTTCCCTACGTCCTTGAGTGCGGCGTATGCGCTGCCCCCGACGAGGTCAGAGGTCAGGTCGTCAAGGCTTGCATCGTGCTTGTCCCCGGTACGGAGGGCACAGAGGAGCTCAAGAAGGATATTCAGAATTACGTTAAGCTGCACACGGCTCCCTATAAGTACCCCAGAATCGTTGAGTTCCGCACGGAGCTTCCCAAGACGATCAGCGGTAAGATCATCCGCAACAAGCTTTGAGCCACTGTGGCTTTGCAAAAAGAGGTAACCTATGGACACAATGGAACATAAATTAAAGCAAATCGCCGACCGTGTTCGCGAATTGCGCCTGATCTCGGGTATGTCGATCGCCGAAATGGCGGCTCGCACGGGCATCAGCGAGAGCGAATACGAGGCGTGTGAGAACGGAAACAAAAATCTCAGCATCGCATTCCTCTATCACTGCGCGCTCAGCTTCGGCGTCGATATGAGCGATATTCTCGAGGGTAAGAGCCCGAAGCTCCGCTCCTACGCGCTGACAAGACGCGGTGACGGTCAGAGGATCGAGGAGGCACATCACATGGTGGGCTTCAACCTCGCCTCGGGCTTCCGCAACCGTATCGCGCTCCCGCTCTACATGGAGATGAAATACCACGCGGGCGCAGAGAACGAGAAAATCGAGATGGTCACGCACGAGGGACAGGAGTGCGACATCGTCATTACGGGTCACATGAAGATCCAGATCGGCGAGCACTCCGAGATCCTCGCCCCCGGCGACTGTATCTACTACGACTCGGGCACACCGCACGGCATGATCGCCGTTGGCGGTGAGGACTGCACCTTCTATGCCATCGTGCTCCGCAATCAGGCGGCGCGCGAGGAAGAGCAGGAGGCTGCCTCCACCGCGATCACCAGACGAGTCGAGGAGGATACCAAAAAGAGGATCTATCACGACTTCATCATTCCCACCGAGGAGAACGGCACGCTCAAGGAGATCGCCTTCAAGAACGAGGATCGCTTCAACTTCGCCTTCGACGTGGTCGATGCGCTCGGCAGACGCAAGCCCGAAAAGCTCGCAATGCTGCACGTCGCCGAGGACGGCACGGAGCGCAGATTTACCTTCCGCGATATGAAGAAGGAATCCGCGAGAGCCGCAAACTACTTCAAATCCATCGGCATCCGTCGCGGCGACCGCGTGATGCTGGTGCTCAAGCGCCATTATCAGTTCTGGTTCTCCATCCTGGCGCTCCACAAGCTCGGTGCCGTGGCGATCCCCGCCCCCAACCAGCTCCTGGAGAAGGATTTTGAATACCGCTTCAACATGGGTAAGATCAAGGCGATCGTCTGCACGGCGGACGGCGACGTTGCAAATTCCGTTGATGCGGCAGCCGCAAAATGCCCGGGACTTGCGCACAAGATCCTCGTTGGCGGCGACCGCGAGGGCTGGCATAGCTTCGATGCCGAATACAGCATCTACAGCAGCCACTACGCACGCACCGAGGACGCGCCCTGCGGCGAGGATCCCATGCTGATGTTCTTTACGTCCGGCACCTCGGGTTATCCCAAGATCGCGGCGCACAACTACAAATACCCCCTGGGACACTTCATTTCCGCAAAATATTGGCATCAGGTCAACCCCGAGGGCTTGCATCTGACCATCTCGGATACGGGCTGGGCAAAGGCTATGTGGGGCAAGCTCTATGGTCAGTGGCTCTGCGAGGCGGCGACCTTCGTCTACGACTTTGACCGCTTCGACGCGGAGAAGATCCTGCCGCTGTTCAAGAAATACAACATCACCACCTTCTGCGCGCCTCCCACGATGTACAGAATGCTCATCAAGCAGGATCTCTCCCGCTTTGATCTTTCCAGCATTCAGCACGCGTCCACCGCGGGCGAGGCACTCAACCCCGAGGTCTTCCGTCAGTTCGAGAAGCATACGGGACTGCAGATCATGGAGGGCTTCGGTCAGTCCGAAAGCACGCTCATCGTCGGTAACCTTGCGGGCGGAAGCCACAAGATCGGCTCGATGGGTAAGCCCACGCCTCTCTACGACGTCCATCTGCTCAGCCCCGAGGGCGAGGAGGTCGAAATCGGTGAGAGCGGTGAGCTTTGCATCAACATCGCAAACGGTCGTCCCTGCGGTCTCGCTTACGCCTACGAGGGCAATCCCGAGATCACGGCAGAGACCTGGCACGACGGCTTCTATCATACGGGCGACCTTGCATGGCGCGATGAGGACGGCTTCCTCTGGTACGTAGGACGTGCCGACGACGTCATCAAGTCCTCGGGCTACCGCATCGGTCCGTTCGAGATCGAGAACGTCATCATGGAGCTTCCCTACGTCCTCGAGTGCGGCGTTTCCGCAGCTCCCGACGAGATCCGCGGACAGGTGGTCAAGGCGAGCATCGTGCTCGTCAAGGGCTACGAGGGCACGGACGAGCTCAAAAAGGAAATTCAGAGCTACGTCAAGTCCCGTACCGCTCCCTATAAGTACCCCCGTATCGTAGAATTCCACGAGAGTCTGCCCAAGACGACGAGCGGAAAGATCATTCGAAAGAAGCTCTGATCGATATGGAACACAAGAGATTAACACTTTTTGCGGGACACTACGGCAGCGGCAAGACCAATATTGCCGTCAATTACGCCGTACGTCTTGCAAAGGAAGGAAAAAAGGTCTGCATTGCCGACCTGGATATCGTCAATCCGTATTTTCGGACGAAGGACAGCGCAGACGAGCTTGAGGAGAATGGGATCACGCTCATCTCCTCGCGCTACGCCAACACCAACGTAGATCTCCCCGCGATCCCTGCGGAGAGCTACCGACTCGTGCAGGATCGCTCGGTCTACGGTGTCGTTGATATCGGCGGCGATGACAGAGGCGCGTATGCGCTGGGAAGATATGCCGATGCCATTAAGGCAGAGGGCAACTACCGCATGGCATTCGTCATCAATTGCCACAGACCGCTGACCTCGACCGTTGAGGATACGGTGGAGATCATGCGAGAGATCGAGGATGCGGCGGGTATCCGCTTTACCTGCATCGTAAACAATTCCAATCTCGGCTCCGAGACCACGAAGGAAACCGTTCTCGAGTCGGTCGCGTACGCCGAGGCGGTGAGCCTTGCGACGGGGCTTCCCATCTGGCTCTACACCGCAGAGGAGAAGGTCGCAGAGGGGCTGGAGGGCATTCCCCTGCTGCCCCTGAAGCTCCAAAAGAAATATTTTGATCTGCCGAACTGACAGAGCGGGCGCGCCCCGCCCCTCTCACGGTCGGCTATGGAATAGGAGGAACAAAAATGGCTAAAGTAACGTTTAACACGGATATGTGTAAGGGATGCGGCCTGTGCGTGGATGCTTGTCCCAAAAAGTGTCTCGCGATCGCGCAGGATAAGCTCAATCCCAAGGGATATTCTCCCGCTTACATGAAGGAAGCGGAAAAATGCATCGGCTGTGCGTTCTGCGCAACCATGTGTCCCGATTGCATCATTACGGTTGAAAAATAAGACTCGCGTTGGATGTCTGTACACCGACGCACGGATTTTTTTGCAGTCGCTTACGGCGACGGAATGGAGAAAATTATGGCAGAAAGAATTTTAATGAAGGGTAACGAGGCGATCGCGGAGGCTGCTATCCGAGCAGGCTGCCGCCACTATTTCGGCTACCCCATCACACCTCAGACGGAGATCGCCGCATACATGGCAAAGAAGATGCCCAAGATCGGCGGCGTATTCCTTCAGGCAGAGAGTGAGAGCGCATCGATCAACAGGGGCTACGGTGCATCGGCGGCAGGCATGCGCGTCATGACCTCCTCCTCCAGCCCCGGACTCTCGCTCAAGGCAGAGGGGCTGAGCTACATCGCAGGCTCGGATATCCCCGCACTCGTCGTCAACGTACAGCGTGGCGGCCCCGGACTCGGCGGTATTCAGCCCTCCCAGTCGGATTACTTCCAGGCTACCAAGGGCGGCGGACACGGCGACTATCGCATGATCGTTCTCGCACCCGCATCGGTCCAGGAGATGGCAAGTCTGACCATTCGCGGCTTTGATCTCGCGGATAAGTATCGCATGACCTCTATGATCCTCGCGGACGGCACCATCGGTCAGATGATGGAGCCCATTACCTTTGAGGACACCGAGCCCACCGTATACGAAAAGCCCTGGGCGCTCACCGGAACCGAGTGCAAGCGTCCCCACAACGTCGTCAACTCCCTCTATCTCAAGCCCGATGAGCTGGAAAAGAAGAACTTCGAGCGCTATGAGAAGTATGCCGAGATCGAAAAGAACGAGGCAATGTGGGAGGAATACATGATGGATGATGCGGACATCTGTGTCGTTGCATTCGGCATTGCTTCGAGAATCGCGAAGAACGCGGTCGCAGAAGCAAGAAAGCAGGGCATCAAGGTCGGTCTCATCCGTCCCATCACCCTCTGGCCCTTCCCCAAGGCGGCTCTCAGAGCGGCGGCTGATCAGGTCAAGTCCTTCATCTCCGTTGAGCTCAGCATGGGTCAGATGATCGAGGACGTCAGACTCGCGACCGAGAGTCTGCGCCCCGTTACACTCTGCAACCGCGCAGGCGGTATGATCCCGACGCCCGATGAGGTGCTGTCCGCGATCTGCAAGGCAGAGAAAGGAGAATTCTAATTATGGCAGTTGTATTTGAAAAACCGAAATCCTTGTCCGACGCACCCTTTCACTACTGTCCCGGTTGCCCCCACGGCATTATCCACCGCCTGGTAGCCGAGGTGCTCGACGAGCTTGGAATTGAAGGAAAGGCGATCGGCGTTGCCCCCGTCGGCTGCGCGGTCATGGCTTACGATTACTTCACCTGCGACATGATCGAGGCGGCGCACGGCAGAGCTCCCGCAGTCGCTACGGGTATCAAGCGTTGCCGTCCCGAAAATATCGTCTTTACTTATCAAGGTGACGGAGACCTCGCCTCCATCGGTATGGCAGAGACCGTTCACTCCGCGGCAAGAAACGAGAACATCACCGTGATCTTCGTCAACAACGCGATCTACGGTATGACGGGCGGACAGATGGCTCCTACGAGCCTTCCCGGTCAGGTTACCCAGACCTCGCCCTACGGACGTGACGTACAGCATTGCGGCTGGCCCATCCGTGTAAGCGAGAGGCTCGCAACCCTTGAGGGTCC
>JAFTJB010000023.1 GCA_017456625.1 Clostridia bacterium | reverse complement strand
GGGGGTACAGACTGACAAATCTATTAAACTTTCCCCTTTGGGAAAGTTTTGAAAGGTGTGGGGCGAACTTTGCGAAGCAAATTCGCGGTCGCTTGCGACCTTACTTTCTTCAAAAGTTTTCCACAAAAAAAGAGATGTGGGGAAAACTTTTCCCAAAAAGTTTTCCCCACATAATCCCATATAAATTCCCAAACACAGCCCAAAAAGGTTGACAAAAGGGGAAAACTGTGATACAATGAGATGTTAATTATTAATCATTTCATGTAGAGAGGTCAAAACATGCATTGGTCAGAAGAAATTGCACAAAGAATCATTCAGAGAAATCCCGACAAGGAGGAGTACGTTTGCGCGGCGGGTATCAGTCCGTCGGGCTCGGTACACATCGGTAACTTCCGTGACGTTGCGACGTCGTTGTTCGTCGTAAAGGCACTGCAGAAGATGGGCAAGCGCGCAAAGCTCCTGTTCTCCTGGGACGAGTTTGACCGTTGCCGCAAGATCCCCGCAAACGTCAAGGACAAGGTCGGCAGCGACTACGACAAGTATATAGGCTGTCCTTATTCCGATATCCCCGATCCGTGGGGCTGCCACGAGAATTACGCAAAGCACTTTGAGGAGGAATTCCTCGGCGCGATGAAGCAGTTCGGCATCGAGCTGGATTGTCGCTATCAGGCAGAGATGTACCGCTCGGGCAAGTACACCAAGGACATCATCGAGTCGCTCCAAAAGCGCGAGGAGATCTTTGAGATCCTCGATTCCTTCAAGACCAAGGATACGAGCAAGAGCGAGGAGGAGCTCCGCGCGGAGCACGATGCGGAGAAGGCTGCGTACTATCCCGTGAGCATCTTCTGCCCCGAGTGTCACACCGATTTTACCACCATCACCTCCATTTCCGAGGATTGCACCGAGGCGGAGTATACCTGCCGCTGCGGTCATAAGGGTCACTTCAACTTCCTTGAGAACTTCAACTGCAAGCTCGGTTGGAAGATCGACTGGCCCATGCGTTGGAGATACGAGGCGGTCGATTTTGAGCCGGGCGGAAAGGATCACGCCGCTCCCACGGGCTCTTACAGCAACTCCAAGATCATCTCCAAGAGGATCTTCAACTTTGAGGCGCCGCTCTTCCAGGGGTATGAGTTTATCGGCATCAAGGGTATGACGGGTAAGATGTCCTCGTCGTCCGGACTCAACCTCACCCCCGAGACGCTTCTCAAGCTCTATCAGCCCGAGGTCATTCTCTGGCTCTATTCCAAGACCGACCCCACGAAGGCGTTCGATTTCTGCTTCGACGACGGCATCCTGCGCCAGTATTTTGAGTTCGATAAGATGCTCACCGACGTCCGCGAGGGCAAGGCATCAGATGCGATCAAGGATATCATGTATAATTGCAAGGTCGAGGGGCGTGAGATAGAGACCGTGCCCATGTCGCTCATCGTTCAGCTCGGCTCCATCGTCAACTTCAACGTTCCCATGCTCGAGACCGTGTTTGAGAAGATCGGCACGCCCTACAAGGCAGAGCAGTTCGCGGACAGACTCGACCGCGCGAAGTTCTGGCTGGAGCAGTGCGCACCCGAGCAGGTCAACCGTCTGCGCGAGACGCGTAATTGGGAGGTCTTTGAGACCCTGACCGACGACGAGCGGCGCGAGATCGCACTCCTGCATGAGTTCATCAAGAAGGGTGGATATACCCTCGACGAGCTCAACGCAGAGCTTTACGCGATCCCCAAGACCGTGTTTGGCACCGAGATGACCGACAAGGAGCTCAAGGGTGTTCAGGGCGCGTTCTTCCGCAACGTCTATAAGCTTCTCATCGATAAGGAGAGAGGACCGAGACTTTATCTCTTCCTCTACGCGATCGAGGCGGACAAGTACGTCGGACTTCTTGATTTCTCCTATCCGCAGACCGAGGCGGAGATCGCCGCGGCTTGCCCCGTGTGCGAGGAGGAGCCCGTGGAGGAAAAGGTAGCGGAGATCCGCGAGCCGGATCCCGTCGAGCCCGTTAAGCCCGAGGTCACCATCGAGGACTTCCAAAAGCTTGATTTCCGCGTGTGCAAGATCCTCAAGGCAGAGGGCGTGCGCAAATCGCACTCCTGCCTCAAGCTCACCCTTTTTGACGGTATCGGTGAGCGCGTGATCATGTCCTCTATTAAGGAGGAGTATTCCCCCGAGCAGCTCGTGGGCAGAAAGATCATCGTCATCGCAAACCTCAAGCCAAACCGTATCTGCAACGTCAAATCCAACGGTATGCTTCTTGCCGCAACCAATAACGCTTGCGGCTGTCAGATCATCTTCGTCGATGATTCCGTCCCCGAAGGAACTGCGATTCATTAAGAAAAGGGATTTATGCAGGGGGGAACTTTTTGAAAAAAGTTCCCCCCTGCACCCTCCTCAAAAACTTTATACGAGTCTCTTTGCGATTTTTTGCGGCAAAAGGGATATCAAGTGAAATAACCGAAGAAAAAAATACCCGCTTCGTGAGAAGCGTTTCCCAAAAGAGCGTCACCGCTTTTCGGTGATCGATTTGGCTTTGCGGTGATGCTCTTTTGGGAAAGTTCTTGCGGGAGGGTGGCTTGGAGGGAGGGTGCTTCTTTCAAGAAGCGCCCTCCCTCCAAGGTCTTATTCATACCGAAAGGAGCTATTTTAAATGAATATCAACGTAAATATCAAATTAACCAGAGGAATGACGGCACCGGAGTATGCGACGAGCGGATCTGCGGCGATGGATCTGCGTGCGGCAATCGACGAGGGTGAGGTCATCACCTTGGGCGTTGGCGAGAGAGCGATGATCCCGACGGGTGTATCGATCGCGCCCGAGACGAAGGACGTGGTTGCGATCGTAGCGGGACGAAGCGGACTCGGCATCAAGAGCGGTGTCACGCTTTCCAACTGCATCGGAGTCATCGACAACGACTATCGCGGAGAGATCTGCGTGGGGCTGATCAACCACGGAGAAAAGCCCTTTGAGGTGCGCCGCGGTGACCGCATCGCGCAGCTCATGTTCATGCCCGTATACGCGGCGAATTTCATTGTGACCGACGAATTGGACGAGACCGCGCGTGGGGCGGGGGGATTTGGCAGCACAGGCGTAAAATAATCGGTTCATCCAATAAATCGCCCAATCCTGCGTTGCTCCTCGCCTACTCCCTCGACGTAGGCAACTACGCCATCGGGAGGGCGGCTCTGGTGCGCCTTGTCTTGAACGGCGGCAACGTGCCGGCGGGCAAGCCCGCTTCCAATAGTCGCCTTTTGTGCGATGCGAACAGATACCACGATGGGAAAGTTTTTGCAAACATTCTTTAGTGCGTTATCTTGAGCGGCGGACACAGAATTTGTAGTATCATAAGAGTCTGTTTGGCAATGTCCGAAGTCGAAGTTTTGCGCAGTTTGGTACAAACGGAGCAAAACCACGAGGCGGTACGCCGAAGTGAGATCTACAATCGAGTTTTGCCGAGTTTGCCATATGAATGTAACATCCCTTTGTCAAGTCAGCAAGACTCGTTTGTAGATCCCGCTTCGATGCTTCGCATCTTGCGCTTTCGCTCCATTCGTTCCTCATTGCGCGAAAGTTCGACTCGGTCAGAATTTCTTCCCTCGCTCAGGATGACGCGCAGACGGAATGGTCGGGGTGGTTGTTCGCACCACATTGAAATAGGCGCCCCTGTGTAAGGGGAGCTGTCAGCGAAGCTGACTGAGGGGTTGTAAGAATATCGTTCGCACCGTACGATGGGCGATTATTGAAAGCGGGCTTACCCGTCGCACGGCACAAAACAGAAAGGAGGAAAACCGAATATGCTATCTAAAAACGAAGTATTCGCGCGGTTGCGCGGAAGCTTTACGTTTGAGCGCACGGCGTGTCGCGTGTTTGCGGCTTGGGTGTGCTTTGCGCTGACCGTGCTTTGTATGCTGACGGGCTTTGATAAGATCGAGTTCGCGCAGGCAACGGGCGTGTGGTCGGTCGTGGGCTTTTTTGCGCTGTATTTCGCGCTGATGACGGTGCTTTCCTTCCTCCTGCCGCGCTTCCACACCGATTCGTGGGTGCTGTTCCTTGCGGCGAGCGGATGCGTGTGCATCTGGCTTATGTCGGAAACAGGCTCGCTTCAGCGCTTGTCCTTTGCGCTTGCCGTCACGGTGGCGTACGCGCTCATTCTCGTGTATTGCTTGCGCGCAAACGCGGCATTGCTCGACAAATGGAGGGTGGGCGGCAAAACGGTCACGGTCGTGGCGATCGTGGCGGGGCTTGCGACCTGCACGGTCATGGCGCTTTACGGATGCCTGCGCTACAAGACCTTCTCGGCACCGAACTTCGATTTCGGTCTGTTTTGCAATATGTTTCACAACATGGCAGAGAGCGGCTTGCCGATGGCAACGAGCGAGCGCGATATGCTGCTGTCGCATTTTGCGGTGCATATCTCGCCCGTTTACTACCTGCTTCTGCCGTTTTATTGGATCTTCCGCTCGCCCATGGTGCTCCAGATCGGGCAGGCGGTGGTGCTCGCGCTCGGCGTGGTCCCCATCGTGCTCTTAGCGCGCCATTTCAAGCTTTCGGGCAAGACGACGGTCCTCCTCACGCTTTTGTACGCGTTCTATCCCGCCGTCACAAGCGGGACCTTCTACGACCTGCATGAAAATTGCTTTTTGACCCTCTTTTTGCTTTGTACGTTCCTCTTTTACGAGAAGCGGAAATATATCCCCATGTATCTCTTCGCGCTCCTGACGCTTTCGGTCAAGGAGGACGCGGCGGTCTATATCCTCGTATTCGCGCTTTTTTTGCTGATTTCCGAGCGCAATTGGAAGCACGGATGCGTGCTTGCGGCGCTTTCGGTGGGGTATTTCGTTCTCTGCGGCTACCTTCTGGAGGCAGGCGGGCAGGGCATGATGACGGGGCGCTTCGATAACCTTATCTACAACGAAGAGGACGGACTTCTCGGCGCGGTCAAGACCGTTCTGCTCAACCCGGGGTATTTTCTTTCGCAAGTGTTCACGACAAGCGATTGGAGCTATGACAAGCTTGTGTATCTCTTGCAATTGCTCCTGCCGCTCGGTGTGCTGCCGTTTTGCACCAAGCGCGCGTCGCGTTGGCTGCTGCTTACTCCCGTGCTCATCAATCTCGCGACCAATTACGTCTATCAATACGACGTGGGATTTCAGTATCACTTCGGTATCACGGCGTTCCTCTTCTACGCGGCGATCAAAAATCTGCCCGCGCTCGAGGCACCGACGAGAAAAACGCTGCTCGCGATCGGCGCGGCGGCGTGCGCTTGCCTCTACCTTGCGTCTGTCTCTCCGCGTGTGTCCAATCAGATCGAAATTTGGAGCAAAAACCACGCCCGGTATGAAAAAATGGAGGAATTCCTCGACACGCTCCCCGCGGATGCGTCGGTTGCGGCATCCACCTTCCTTTTGCCTCATATCGCAGACCGTGACGTGATCTACGAGGTCTATTACCACGGCGGCAAAGCGGACGTTGATCTCGTTGTGCTCGACGCTCGCTACACCGATCACGAAAAATTCAAAGCTCAGTATCTCGCCGAGGGCTACACCCTCCATTCAGAGCTGGAAGGCTCGATCCTCGTTTTGCAAAAACCATAGCGGTAAAAGAGTTTTATAGGGGGAACTTTTTGGGAAAAAGGTTCCCCACGCCTCTTTTTTTCGTGGAAAACTTTTTCAAAAGTTTTCCACACCTTTCAAAACTTTCCTAAAGGGGAAAGTTTAATAGATTTGTCAGTCTGTACCCCTATCATTCGTGCGGGATGCAGACTTTTTTGTTTTGTACACAGCCCGTCAGCATTGCTGCCGCGACCATTTTGGTACTCCCACCCAAAATGGGCACCGAAGTTACTTTTCCTTTGGAATTGCCCTCTCCGTCAGCCGACAAGCGTCTGCCACCTCCCCCAAAGTGGGAGGCTT
>JAFTJB010000022.1 GCA_017456625.1 Clostridia bacterium | reverse complement strand
TCATCCGCGCGACCGACGTACCAATAATAGCCGTCCTCGTCACGCCATGCAAGGTCGCCCGTGTGATAGATGCCGTCGTGCCATACGCTCTGCGTAGCCTCCTCGTTGAGATAGTAGCCGAGGAAGAGACCGCAACCGGTCTTGGGCTCCTTGCGAATGACGATCTCGCCGTTGACACCGTCGGGGACGGGGTTGCCGTCGGGATCTGCCAGATCGATGCCGTATCCGGGAACGGGCTTACCCATCGCACCGGGCTTGAGCTGTGTGCCGAGCAGATTTGCGATGCCCAGCGTCATCTCGGTCTGACCGAAGCCCTCCGCGATGCGCAGACCTGTGGATTTTTCAAACTGATAGAAGACCTCGGGGTTGAGTGCCTCGCCCGCAGTGGTTGCGTGGCGGATCGAGGAGAGATCAAAGCGGGAGAGATCCTGCTTGATGAGCATTCTGTACATCGTGGGCGGTGCGCAGAAGGTCTTGATGCCGTATTGCTTGAAGAGAGGAAGGATCTTTTCCGCGTCGAAGCGGTCGAAGTCGTAGACGAATACGGCACATTCACACAGCCACTGACCGTAGAGCTTGCCCCAAAGCGCCTTACCCCAGCCGGTCTCGGAGATGGTGAAGTGGAGTCCGTCACGCTCGCAAAGATGCCAATACTTTGCCGTCACGAAGTGACCGAGGGCGTACTTGTAGGAGTGCATTGCCATCTTCGGGTAGCCTGTGGTACCCGAGGTGAAGAGCATGAGCATGGGATCGTTGCCGCAGGGCGCGTCGTCGGTGCGGACGTAGCGACGGCTGAAGAGTGAATACTCCGCGTCGTAGTTGCGCCAGCCCTCTCTCTCGCCGCCGACCAAAACCTTGGTCAGCGAGATGCCGAGCGACTGCTCCGCCAGCTCGATCTGATGAGCGGTATCGCCGTCCGCGGTACAGATGACCGCGCTCACGCCTGCCGCCTTGAAGCGATAGGAGAAATCATGCTCGAGGAGCTGATTGGTCGCGGGGATCGCGATCGCACCGATCTTGTGCAGACCGAGGATGGAGAACCAGAACTGATAGTGGCGCTTGAGCACCAGAAGCACGCGATCTCCTCTCTTGATGCCGAGCGACTTGAAGTAGTTTGCGCTCTGGGAGGAGGCGTCCTTGATATCGCGGAAGGTAAATTTGCGCGCGGTCATGTCGTTGGCAACGTGTACCATCGCCAGCTTATCGGGCTCCTTGCGCGCGATCGCATCGACCGTGTCAAACGCGAAGTTGTATTTGTCCTCGTTTGTAAAGCCAACGTCGAGGAGAACGCCGTTTTCGTCCTCCTTGGTCTGTACGAACTTCTCGCACAGAAGCGATTCCTTTGCACTCACGGGCGTACTCGAGCCGATGTACATGGGCTGGTCGGTGGAATCACTTGCCATGACGACGGAAAGAAATACGCAATCCTCTCCGTTGATGGCGATCATACCGTGCGGGGTAGAGGACTTGAAGAAGATGCTGTCACCCTCACCGAGGATCTCCTCGTGGTCTCCGACGCGGAAGCGCAGAGCGCCCTTGATGACCATATCGAATTCCTGACCTGCGTGCGTGACCGTGCTGATGGGAGCGGTCTGCAGCTCCTCGGAGTATTGGTAGGTTACCCAATAGGGGGTTGCGAGCTTTTTGCGGAACTGGGAGGCAAGAGCCTGAATGGTGATGCCGTCCTCCTCGGCGGTGGTCAAGCCCTCGCCGCGACGCGTAACGGAATAGCCCGAGAGCTTTGCGCTATGACCCTCAAGCAGATCGGTAATCTCAATTCCGTAAGCCTTTGCGCATT
This sequence comes from Clostridia bacterium, assembly GCA_017456625.1. Taxonomy (GTDB): domain Bacteria; phylum Bacillota; class Clostridia; order Oscillospirales; family CAG-272; genus UMGS1865. Next base: position 4,221 of record JAFTJB010000022.1, on the reverse strand, counting down.
TATGTATAAAAGTAAAAGGAAGATCAATTCGACCGGACTCGTAGGAGCGGTACAGTTCTTCGGAAACCTCGGTCAAATCAGCCATCTGTGCCGAGGTGTAACCCATAATTTCGCGCATCTCGCGTATACGCAACGCGACCTTTTCAAGTTGGTTTACATCTGATTGATTTGTCATAACGAAAACTCCTTGCATGCATTATGATATATATTGGATATCAACCGTATAAAAAACAAAAAACGCCTCAAGAAAAAATCCTGAGACGAGCTAAAATACCCGCGGAACCACTCAAATTACGGAAAACCGCCACTCAGAGCTCATATAAGCCCTTGCCCTTAACGCGGGATACGTGAAACCCTAACCAAGGCTCGGATTCCCAACTCGGAAGTGATGGGTAACTTGGCTTTTGGCAATCGGCTCGCACCACCCGCCGACTCTCTGCATGCATTATTGTGCCGTACCTTCTTCGTCACAGTCTTTACTTTTTCAACTATGGATATATTTTATCATTTTTGTGCAAAAAAGTCAAATGGTTTCTTTTCAAAGAATACACAAACTTTTACCGAATTCGGCACATTTTTTTATGCATTATCGTTAAATCTCGCGTTTTTTTGAAAATTTCTCTTGACAAAACGCGAAATTAGTGGTTAAATATACTCATCGACATACAAAATAGGAAATGACAGTGACGGAAATCCTGCCCTTGTTCGGAGGCTTCAGAGAGTCGGCGGTTGGTGCGAGCCGATGCGGAAGGTTTGGGCACTCTCTTTCCCGAGTCGGTCTTGTCAAAGTGTGAAGCGAGTAATGAGACCCGGTTGCCCCCGTTATCGGGCAGGGCCCTGATGGGGGCTTGTTGAGTGATTTCCCTTTTGGGGGTAATCAGGGTGGTACCGCGAATTTGATTCGTCCCTGAAGCCGTAGGTGGCTCGGGGATTTTTTTATTTATAAGGAGATAGGAACAAGCTATGAGACAAATTGTGATCAGTGATGCAACCATGAAGCAGAGCTCGGAGGAGATGCGCCTCACGTTTAAGGAGAAGATCGAGCTTTCCAAGCTTCTCGATAAGCTCGGGGTGGATTTCATTGAGCTGGACGGAATTAAAAATCCCCGCATCGACGCGCTGCTGATAAAATCCATCGTTGCGGCGGTCAATGACAGCCGCATTGCCGTTCCCGTAGCGCTTTTGGATGAGGATAACCTCGAGCGCACCTGGGCGGCGCTGAAGAATGCGAAAAATCCGCGCTTGCAGGTCTGTGCCGCTACGAGCTCCGTGCAGATCGAATATCTCTTCCATAAAAAGCCCGAGGCGATGCTTGAGGCGATCGCAAAAACGGTTGCCGCCTGCCGCGCGCTTTGCGCGGACGTAGAGTTCGTCGCGGGAGACGCGACCCGCAGTGAGCAGGAATTCCTCGGTAAGGCGATCGAGGCAGCCGTCTCGGCGGGCGCTACCACCGTAACGCTTTGCGACACCGCGGGAGCCATGCTCCCCTCCGAGTTTGCGGTGTTTATCGAGCGTCAGTACGAGGCGATCCCGAGCCTTTCCAAGGTCACGCTCGGCGTTTGCTGTGCCGATACCATCGCCATGGCGGACGGATGTGCCGTAAGTGCGATCGCGGCGGGCGCGGGACAGATCCGCGCAGCGGCACATACCTGTCTCGAGGTCTCGCTTCCCAACGTCGTTCGTATCCTCTCCGCAAAGGAGGATCTCCTGGGGGCACACGTCGGTGTGCGCGCAACGCAGCTCAGCCGCATCATCGCGCAGATCGAGTGGCTCTGCCATACGGGTAAGGGTCAGCTCGCAAAGAGCGATACCGAGCAGGATGACGGCAGCTTCCTCACGGCGCACGATACCGAGGAGGCAGTAGCGGCGGCTACGGCAAAGCTCGGCTACGATCTTTCCGAGGAGGATACGCAGAGGGTCTACGCCGCGTTCATGCAGATCGCGGAGAAGAAGGAGCAGGTGACCTTCAAGGAGCTGGATGCCATCGTCGCATCCTCCGCAATGCAGGTACCCTCCACCTATAAGCTCGATACCTACGTCATTACCTCGGGCAACACCATTTCCGCCACCGCGCACATCAAGCTCCTCAAGAACGGCAACCCCGTTGAGGGCGTCTATATCGGTGACGGCTCGATCGATGCCGCCTTCCGCGCGATCGAGGAGATCACGGGCTGCCACTACGAGCTCGATGACTTCCAGCTTCAGGCGGTCACCGAGGGACGTGAGGCAATGGGACAGACCGTCGTCAAGCTTCGCGCGGACGGCAAGGTCTATTCGGGCAGAGGTATTTCTACCGATATTGTGGGCGCGGGAATTCAGGCATATCTGAGCGCTCTGAATAAAATCGTTTATGAGGAGGAGATCGAATGAAACTTTCCTTTTCTACAAGAGGCTGGCCGAGCCTTTCCTTTGAGGAGATGCTGGACGTTGCCTCGGATATGGGCTTTTGCGGTGTCGAGGTCTATAACCTCGCAAAATTCGACCCGCTGACCGAAAAGGGCGGCGCGTTCCATAAATATAACGTCGCGGCAACGGTTCGCCAATTGAGAGAACGCGGACTTTCCATCCCTTGCTTCGATACCTCCTTGGATATCTCCTGTGAGGCGGATGCGGTGGAGACGGTCAAGGGACTGATCGAGATCGCGCACGATGCAAAGGTACCTTACGTTGTGGTCTGCGCGTTGCACGATGACGAGGCGCGCGTGATCGCGGCGCTGGAGGAGATCTTGCCCGTAGCGGAGGCGCAGGGGGTCAGTATTCTGATCAAGACCAGCGGCATTTACGCCGATACCTGCAGACTTCGCGCGCTGCTCGACCGCTTTGCGAGCGACAACCTCGCGGCACTTTGGGACGTTCACCACCCTTACAGAGACCACGGCGAATCGGGTGACATGACCATCAAAAACCTCGGTGCCTACGTCTCGCACGTTCACATGCGCGACTCGGATGACGATGGAGAATATCAGCTCATCGGAGAGGGCACAATGCCCATCGAGGACGTCATGCGCGCGCTCTCCTCGGTCAACTACGATGCCTTTATTTCTTTGGAGTGGAAGCCCGAGTGGCTGCCCGAATTGCAGGATCCCGAGATCATTTTCCCGCATTTCGTCAACTATATGTCGCATTTCCATTCGACCAGAGATATGAAGAAGAGCTTGTACTTCAACCACGACGGCACGGGACAGTACGTCTGGAAGAAGGACGAGCTGATCGACCTGACCTTCTCCGAGGTGCTCGACCGCGTGGCGGAGGAGTTCCCCGATCAGTATTGCTTCAAGTACACCACCCTCGACTATACCCGCACCTACGCGCAGTTCCGCGAGGACGTCGACCGATTTGCGCGCGCGCTCGTGTCTCTCGGTGTCAAGGCGGGCTCCAAGGTCGCGGTCTGGGCAACCAACCTCCCCGCGTGGTATATCACCTTCTGGGCGACCACCAAGATCGGCGCAGTCCTCGTGACCGTCAATACCGCGTATAAGATCCATGAGGCGGAATATCTGCTCCGTCAGTCGGATACGCACACGCTCGTCATGATCGAGAGCTGTCTCGACTCGAATTATAAGGAGATCATCAATACGCTTTGCCCCGAGCTGAAGAGCACCGCACCCGGCAAGCCGCTCCACGCAAAGAAGCTCCCGTTTTTGCGCAACGTCATCACCGTTGGATTTAAGCAGGAGGGATGCCTGGACTTTGACGAGGCGATGGCGCGCTACAAGCTCGTTTCCCGTGAGCAGGTCGCGAGAATGGCGGCGGCGGTCAAGCCGAGCGACGTTTGCAATATGCAGTACACCTCGGGTACGACGGGCTTCCCCAAGGGCGTTATGCTCACCCATTACAACGTCGTCAACAACGGTAAATGTATCGGTGACCGCATGGGGCTTTCCACCGCGGACCGCATGATGATCCAGGTTCCCATGTTCCATTGCTTCGGTATGACGCTTTCCATGACCTCGTCCATGACGCACGGTGCCACGATGTGTCCCATGCCGTATTTCTCCGCGAAATCCTCGCTGGCGTGCATCAATCAGGAAAAGATCACCTGCTTCAACGGCGTGCCCACGATGTTTATCGCGATGTTCAACCATCCGAGCTACCGCGATACCGACTTCTCGCACATGAGAACGGGAATCATGGCGGGCGCGGGATGTCCTCCCGAGTTGATGAAGCGCGCAGCGAGACCCGACGAGATGAACATGACGGGTATCGTCAGCGTATACGGAC
>JAFTJB010000021.1 GCA_017456625.1 Clostridia bacterium | reverse complement strand
TTTTTCCCTCCCCCCCGCTATAATTATATATTTTAAATCTTTACAGCACCGACGGGGCGGATGCGGAGGACCATGCAACGGCCTTCGCCGAGCGCGGCATCCATGTAGGTGCGGAAGGATTCGACGCTTTCGGTGGGCACGAATGCCTGAATGGTGCCTGCAAAGCCGCCGCCGTGTACGCGCCAAGCCGCACGCTTATCGGAGAGGAAGCTTTCCGCGAGGTTGAGCGCGAGGGACAGTCCCTGCTCGGCGGTGTTCTGGGTGGTGTAGACGTTCTGGAGATAGCAGAACGAGGAGCGACCGGAGGCAATGACGTTCTCAAAGAACGCATCAAGGTCGCCGCTGTTGAGCGCCGCCTTCTGCTTGCCGACACGGACGTTTTCATCGAGGAAGTGGAACGCACGCAGGATCGCGCGGTCACCAACGGTCTCGCGGAGCGCGGGAACGGCTGCGAGAAGCTCCTCGCGGCTGACCTCGCGAAGTACACTCTTGCCGAAATGTGCGGCAACCGACTTCATTTCCTTCGGGATGGATGCGTAATCGTCGGTCAGATCGGCGTGGTTGCCGCCCGTGTTGACGATGCAGAGGTGGTAGCCTGCCGCAGTGATGTCGAAATCGACCTTCTCGATGATGGGGGCGGAGGGATCCGCAAAATCGATAGCAACGATGCCGCCGACCGCGCAAGCAACCTGGTCCATCAGACCGCAGGGCTTGCCGAAGAATTTGTTCTCCGCGTACTGCGAGAGCTTTGCGATCTCGACGTTGTCGACCTTGCCGTCGTTGTAAAGATGGCTGAAGATGTTACCAACCATATCCTCGAATGCGGCGGAGGAGGAGATACCGGAGCCCTTGAGCACGTTGGAGGTGGTGTAGGCATCGAAGCCGCCGACTGCAAAGCCGCGGGTACGGAAGCCTGCCGCAACGCCCGCAATGAGTGCGTCGGAGCGGTCAAAACGCTCGGGACGGGGCTCGGTGAAGGCATCGAGATCCACAATGTCCTCGGGGAAGCCCTCGCTCTTGATGCGAACGGTGTTGTCGGGGCGAGGAGCGGCGACCGCAATGATATCGAGGTCGATGGAAGCGGCGATGACACAACCGAAGTTGTGGTCGGTGTGATTGCCCGAAAGCTCCGAGCGACCTGCAACGGAGTAGAGTGCTGCATCGCGGTCTGCGCCGTAGAGGGCGGTAAATTCGTCAATTGCCTTTGCGTAGCGTGCCTTTTGCGCATCCAGCGCCTCGGCACCGTAGATGTAGGTCAGTCTTTCGTCGTAGCTGCCGCCCAAAAGAGCGTTTTTCAATTCAGTCGTGTTCATAATCGGTATCCTTTCCGCAGTCGGTTCCGCGTGTAGTTTTGATCAATCTTTATTATATCATAAAAATAAGGCGCTTGCAAGAGCTTTTTTGATTTTTTGGGCGATGACGGACGGCTTTCCGTTTATTGACATTTTGTTTGGTATATGATACAATAATATATAGTAACGGATCGATTGAAGTATTGACACGCAAAAAACGCAGATCGGAGCAAACGGGTATGACAAATCAGGAAATACAGAGCCTGCTGGATAAACAGCGAGACTACTACAGAAGCGGAGCGACTCTTCCCGTGGCGTTTCGCATTGCGCAATTGAAAAAGCTGTATGCGACGGTCAAGGGGTATCAGAACGAGATCAACGATGCCTTGAAGAGTGACCTCGGCAAGAGCCATTTTGAGGGCTTTATGTGCGAGTCGGGGCTTGTGCTGACCGAGATCTCGTATATGATCAAGCATACGAAAAAATTCGCAAAGAGAAAGACTGTGCGCACACCGCTCGCGCAGTTTCATTCCCACAGCTACAAGCAGCCCGTGCCGTACGGAAATACGCTGATCATGAGTCCGTGGAACTACCCCTTTCTTTTGACGGTGGAGCCACTTGCAAACGCGATCGCCGCGGGAAATACTGCGATCGTCAAGCCGAGCGCATATTCTCCTGCCACAAGTAAAATCGTGGAAAGGATCATAGGGGAGTGCTTTGCGCCCGAATACGTGGTGGTGGTCACGGGTGGCAGAGCGGAGAATGCCGCACTGCTCGATCAGAGGTTTGATTTTGTATTCTTTACGGGAAGTCAAGCGGTTGGAAAAGAGGTGCTACGCCATACCGCAGAGCATCTGACCCCCGCTGTGCTTGAGCTTGGCGGAAAAAGCCCTTGCATTGTTGATGCGAGCGCGAATATCAAGCTTGCCGCACGCCGTATCGTGTTCGGTAAATATCTCAACTGCGGTCAGACCTGCGTTGCCCCCGACTATATTCTTTGCGAGAGATCAGTTAAGGATGAATTTGTGAGAGCCGTTGCTTTTGAAATCAAGAGGCAGTACGGCGACGATCCCCTCGAAAACAAGAATTACGGTAAGATCATCAATGAAAAGCACTTTGCAAGGCTTTGCGGTCTGATCGATGAGGAGAAGGTCGTCGTTGGCGGAGCCGTCAATGCCGATACCTGTCAGATCGCGCCTACCGTGATGGATCACGTAACCTACGACGATGCGGTCATGGGGGAGGAGATCTTCGGTCCCATCATGCCCATCCTCACCTTTGATGATTTCGATGCGGTGGTGGATGATCTCAAGACCCGGGATAAGCCGCTCGCACTCTATCTGTTTACAAGCGACAAAAAGCATATTGATCGTGTAAACACCGAGCTTTCCTACGGAGGCGGATGCATCAACGACGTCATCATCCATCTGGCAACGACCGAAATGGGCTTTGGCGGAGTGGGGGAGAGCGGAATGGGCTCCTACCACGGCAAGGACGGCTTTGATGCCTTCTCGCATTACAAGTCCATCGTGGATAAAAAAACTTGGCTCGATCTGCCCATGCGCTATCAGCCCTATCGGAAATTTTACGAGAGGCTACTGCATATATTTTTGAAATAAGTGCTCCCATGCGAGTCGCATTGAATACAAAAGGAGGATCAAATGAAAAAACTGCTTTCTGTGATATTGCTCGTTTCATTCGTTCTTTGTATGTCTTGCGGATGCGGCGAGGAGGCGGAATACTACAACGTAACGGTAACGGGAGCGACCCTCGATCTAAAGGAACCTATCCAACCGCAGTACCAAGCGGGAGAGGTTGTTGAGATCAAATGCAATACTCTTCATGATGCATCGATATACGTGTTTGTAAACGGCGAAAAGATCCCGAGGCGTGACGGCGACTTTGGTTATTGGAGCTATCAATTCATCATGCCCGCACAGGATATTACGATTTATCTTACAATGGATCGGTTTTACGGCAGGGATACGTATGAGATGAAGGAATTATGCCGGTGGGGCGAGTATGTGGACATCGATCTCGAAAGGGTTTCCGTAAAAACGACAGACTATTCCGATCCGAACAGCCTGATCGTAAATCAATATTCCTCTAAAAAGGCGGATCTTGACAGCTTTCAAGCCATTTTGGAGCAGCGGCTGATCAAGGTCGAGCGGAACGTCGATACAATGGTTCGAAGTGAGTATCGGTTCCATTACGCGGGGGAACGCCATTACGAGCTCGGATTTTACGGTGCGATTTTCATACCCGAGGAGGAGCTCCAAACGTTCGGATTTCATGACCCGAGCTACGCATTGCCCACGATAGAGACGCCGGACCTGATAACCTATTCATTCCAATACGATGGACTTAGCAGTGACATCAAAAAATACGGCGACGATTCGTTTTCCATGCAATATACGCGTATCGACGAGGCGGAGTTCGTTCCATATGAGGGACCTGCGATCGATTCGGCGCCCGAGATATATTTGGACAGCCGATACGGTAAGATCAATCTGTTGACCCCGACGGTCTTTGAGCTGAACGGGAATTATTATCGGGTCGTTACCAAGATAGAGTCTTGGGCGTACACGTATTTTAACTTGCATTGCTCCGAATGATCAAAAAAATGATATTTGTACAAAACGGTAAGCATGCAAGCATATGCTTTTGAAGAGACAAAATCCCTCGCGGATAAGGTAAGCCTTATCCGCGAGGGATTTTGT
>JAFTJB010000163.1 GCA_017456625.1 Clostridia bacterium | reverse complement strand
TTTTAAAGTTTTTTTAGGGGGTGCGGGGGGCAATTTTTTTCAAAAAATGCCCCCCGCATACTCCTTATACTCTCTATCCCCTCACTCCGCGCGGATCTCGTCGAGGAGGGAGGAGCTGCCGACGGTTACCTTTTCACCCGTTTTGGGGTTGGTGACGGCAAGGCGGTGCATACCGATCTGCTTTTCATCAGCGGTATAGACGGTGACGATATCAAAGGACATGACGAATTTCGTTTTTTCGGTTTCGCCGTCCTCGTCGGTGCGCTCAAGCTCAAAGACGACGTCCTTGGCAAAGAACATCAATTCGGAGAGCATGCTGTCCTTGGTGGAAAAATCCTGCTCGTATTCGATCTCTTCGGTGAGCATGGTTGCGGTGCCGTTGCCGCAGAGCGCAAAGAGCTCCTCAAGCTCGCCTTGCAGATCCTCGTCCTCCTGCATATAGGCGCAGAAGATGAGCGCCATTTCCGAGCGTCCCGAGGCGAGTGCGTTGACGATCTGCTCCGCCGTAGTATAGACGGCGAGATCCTTTGCATCGTTGAGATCCTCAACTCCGCCCAGGATAGACTCCAACAGATCGCAGGAGACCAATTGGAGGCAGAGCGCGAGCATGAGAACGGTAATGAGTAATTTTTTCATGATGTATGATCCTTCCTTTTTGAATTGAGAATAGCCTCTACTATATATAGTCGCATTTTTTTGAAAAATCTCTCATGTTTTTTCAAAATTGTGACAAGATCACGGAAAAAAGCGTAAAATTGTGGTAAACTAAAGGCGGAAAAGAAAAAATACAGCTGAAAAGGAGAAATGAATATGTCAGTACTTCATATCAATCAAAATAATTTCGAGCAGATCAAAAACAGTGACAAGCCCGTCCTGATCGATTTCTACGCGGATTGGTGCGGTCCCTGCCGCATGGTGGCACCGCTGATCGAGGAGATCGCGCGTGAAAATCCGCAATTCCAAGTCGGAAAGGTCAACGTGGACGAGGAGGGAGAGCTTGCGGCGGCATTCGGCGTGGCGAGCATCCCCACGCTCGTGGTCATGAAGAACGGAGAGATCGTCAATCGCAGCGTCGGCGCGCGCCCCAAGGCGCAGATTTTGGCAATGCTGAATTGACACCGCAAAAAAACTCGCACGGGAGCCTCGGCTCCCGTGCTTTTATTATAGCACGTGTTGTCAAAAATGTCAAGAATTGCGAAATAAATATTGACTTTTCCGTATATATATTATAAAATATAAGTACCTATCAAACAAAGGAGAACCCAAAAATGAAACGATTTCCAAACGGTGCGCGCGTGTGCTTTGTCGGAGACAGCCTCGTGGCACGTAACCAATATCTTCCCGTTATCATCGATTGCTACAGACAAAATTTCCCCGATGCGGGCATTCGCTTTACCAACTGCGGTGTTTCGGGCGGTACGGCGCAGTTTGCGCACGACAGCTTTGAGGATGACGTCCTGCCGCATGAGCCGACGCACGTCGTCGTCGCATTCGGTGTCAACGATTCGGGACGTACGCGACTCGAGAAGCCGCGCTCGCTTGACCGATACAACGTGCTGCTCGAGCGCTTTGAGATCTACAAAAAATACCTGACCGCGCTTTGCGAGAAGGTGGTGGCGTGCGGAGCGGAGCTGATCCTCTGCACTCCCGCGCCCTACGACGAATATACCGAAACGCCCATGCCCGCGATGCGCGGCGGCAACGCTTTGCTTTGTGAGTACGCCAATTTCGTGCGTGCGCTGGCACGGGAGAGAGGATACACGTTAGTGGATTATCATTCCATGCTCACACGCGCCCTGCAGATCGAGGAGGGACCCCTGTATGAGGCGGATCACGTGCATCCCACCCTCCACGGCTTCTATCTCATGGCGAAGTATTTCCTTGCCGAGCAAGGGCTTGAGGCACTCGAGGAGAGGGAGATCCCCGCGTATTTTGCCAAGTGGCGCGACAAGCTCTTTGTGTATCGCTCCATCCATGCGGCGGAGTGCATGATCATCAGGGATTATTTTATGCCGCAGGAGCAGAAGGACGAATTGATGCGCGCATATCTCGCGGCACGGAAGTGGTCGAACCCCTATTTTGAGACCATTGCCAACCGTTATCTGGAGTTCAAATCCCGCGACCGTGAGCTTGCCCGTGAGATCGACGAGATCTTCGAGCGGGATATTTTGAGCTGATCAGTGTGCGGCAACGATTAATCGCCTTTTGTGCGGTGCGAACAGTTGCCCCGATGGGAAATGTTCGTACAACCTCGTAGGGCGGGGGCTTGCTCCCGCCAAAAAGAAACAGCAGGGAATAACAAAACGGCGGGAGCAAGCCCCCGCCCTACGAATACGCTCCATAGATAATATGAATGACACCACGGGGTGGTGTCAGAACCGCGGCGTGACCGAGCCGCAGCCCTCTCCGTCAGCCGACAAGCGGCTGCCACCTCCCCCAAAGTGGGAGGCTTTTAGGCTACCCAAAACGAGAGGCTTTCATAGGCTCTCCCTATGGGAGAGCTGGCGCCGTAAGGCGACTGAGAGGGCTACTCCCTATGGGTAGCAAAGCGGCGACGCGGCAATGAATGACACCACAGTGTGGTGTCAGAACCGCGGCGTGACCGAGCCGCAGCGAGACGCTGGCGCCGTAAGGCGACTGAGAGGGCTATTCCAAAGGGAAAGTAACTTTGGTGCCCATTTTGGGTGGGGGTACCAAAATGGTCGCGGCAGCAATGCTGACGGGCTGTGTACAAAACAAAAAGGTCTGTACGCCATACTAATGATGGGGGTACAGACTGACACAGTTTATCCAAAATCAAAAACTTTTTAAAGTTTTTGAGGGGGTTATAGGGGGAACCTTTTTCCCAAAAAGTTCCCCCTATAAAAAACTCCTTTAAAGTTTTTGAAAGAGATGTGGGGAAAACTTTTTCCCAAAAAGTTTTCCCCACATAATCCCCCACTCCTATTCCTATCTCATTCCCCGGCGACGTTCATAGAGCGAACGAGGACGGCGGGGGAGGCAAAGGCGCGAGTGGAGGGGATGCCCCATTCCACGCGATCACCCAAACGGTCGATGCGGCGGAGAAGATCGAAGAAATTCCCAGCCACGGTAAAGGACTTGATCGGCTCGGCACGCTTACCGTCGCGGATGCGGAAGCCCGCGCTTTCGATGGAGAAATCTCCCGTGACCGCGTTTGCGCCCGCGTGGAAGCCCTTACATTCGGTGATATAGATGCCGTCACCGATCGCCGCCATGAGCGCTTCTTCGCTGTCTTTGCCCGCGCAGATAGAGAGATTGTAGGGCCTGACGTTGCCGCCGCGCAAGCCGTTTCCCGTAGACTGCACACCTGCTTTTTTTGCGGTGACAAGGCTATGGAGCAGAGTCTTGAGCACACCGTTCTCCACCACGTTCTTGCGGTAGGTCGCAACGCCTTCGCCGTCAAATGAGCGCTTCATGCCACTTCCCTCTCGCATGGGATCATCGACGATCGTGACGATCTCAGAGGCGATCTGCTCGCCCCCCGTCCCCGCGAGCAGCGACAGTCCCAGCAGCGCCTGCTTTGCCGAAAAGATAGAGGAAAACGCCGACAGGAACGCGCCGAACTGCTTGCCCGAAAAGAGCACGTCGTAGCTTCCCGAGGGCACGGTGGTGGCACCGAGTTTATCAAGTGCCCCCTGCACCGCCTTGGGTGAGATCTGCTCAAGAGAGTCGATATCACTGCCGCCAAGGCTCTCGTAATGGTCCTGCGATTCCTCACCGTCGCGGATGACGGCGCACGCGTACGCGCCGCAGGCTCCCACACGGTTGGAAAGCGATAACCCGTAGGAATTATACAAATACACCGTCCGTGCCGAGGAGAACACCGAGGACTCGGTGCCGTCGGTCACGCGCGCATCGGTCGCATACATCGCTCTTTGCAGGCGCAGCGCATCCGCTTGTACCTTCTTGGCATCGGTCAACTCACACGCACCGTTGTCCGCATCGGCGTATTTTTCCGAGCCCGCGAAAATGATGGGCTCGTCGGTGCTGTCGATGCATTCCGCGTTGGAGATCGCCGACAAAACCAGCTCCTCGAGCGCCGCCTCGCCGCAGTCCTCGGTCGAAGCCTCGCCCGCACGGCCGTCCACGATACAACGGAAGCTGACGTTGCCACCCACGCTCGACGAAAATGCGCTGATCTCGTCCCTCAGTGTCTCCGCGCTGATGCTCTCGGAAACACTCGCGCTGATCTCGTATTCCTTCAGCCCCGCCGCCTCTGCGGCACGGCAAACAGTATCCTTGATTGCTTCAAAATTCATATCAGCGACCTCCTACCGTGATAGTGGACACGCGGATGAGCGGCTGACCCACGTCGGTGGGCACGCTTCCGCTCGATGCGCCGCAAACGCCCTGTCCGCGTGCAAGATTCTGTCCGACCATATCGATGTTCTGTAAGATCTCGGAGCCCGTACCGATGAGCGACGCGCCGCGCACAGGCTCGCAGATCTTGCCGTTTTTGATGAGATAGCCCTCGGTGACCGCGAAATTGAACGCGCCCGTGAGCGGATTGACCGAGCCGCCGCCCATCTTTTTGCAGTAGAGTCCGTTTTCGATGGAAGCGATGATGTCCTCGTTTTTGTCGGGTCCGTTGTCGATAAAGGTATTGGTCATACGCGAGGTCGCCGCAAAGGTGTAGTCCTCACGTCTGCCGCTTCCCGTCATGGGCATTCCCATTCGTCTGGAGCCGAGACGGTCGATCATATAATTCTTCAAAACGCCGTTTTCAATGAGCACGTTGCGCTGTGTGGGCGTTCCCTCGTCGTCAATATTGCAGGAGCCCCACGCATTCGGGATGGTTCCGTCGTCGATCGCCGTGACCTTGGAGCCCGCGATCTTCTGCCCCAGCTTACCCGCCATCTGCGACGCACCGATGCCGACTGCCGCCGCCTCGAGAGAGTGTCCGCAAGCCTCGTGGAAGATCACGCCGCCAAATCCGTTCTCGATCGCCACCGTCATCGTTCCCGCGGGGCAGTACGCCGCCGTGAGGTTGACCTTTGCCTGACGTGCCGCCTCTCTGCCGACCTCTGCGGGGGATACGGTATCGAAAAGCTCGAGTCCCATGCCCGCTCCGGGGGAGCATCCGCCCGACTGATTTTCACCGTTCGCGCTTGCGACCGCGTTTGCGATCAGCCTCGTGCGAACGTGGCGGTCGGTGGTGTAAAGCCCCTCGCTATTGGCGATCAAAATACACCGATCTACGCCCATAACGGTACCCGATACCTGCGAAATGACGGGATCGTATTCCTTTGCCGCCGTGCAGCAGGCGCGCAGGATGTCGGCTCTCTCCTTCGCCTCCACGCTCGTGGGCAGGATCCTTGCGGGATGGATGTTTGCGCCCATTCGCTCCTTCAAAACGACCTCGGGACGGTTTTTCGCCTCTCCCATAGCCGCCGCGACCGACCTCGCGCACTTCATCAGTCCCTCTCTCGTCATATCGCTTGTCGATGCAAAGACCGTTCGCGTGCCCAAAAACGCGCGAATTCCGGCTCCCGCGCGTGTGTGATCTCCCGCTCTCTCGATCTTGCCGTCGATCATATATATGCTCTTCTGCCTCGTGACCTCCGCGAAGATCTCAACGAAATCCGCTCCCGTCGACATCGCCTCGCATATCACGTCCTGCGCGATCTTCTTTGCTATCATTGCTTTTACTCCTTTGGTTTGTTTTTATAGGGGGATTGGTGGGGAAAACTTTTTTTCGTGGAAAACTTTTGAAAAAGTTTTCCACACCTTTCAAAACTGTCCCAAAGGGGAAAGTATAATAGATTTGTCAGTCTGTACCCCCATCGTTAGTGCGGGATGCAGACTTTTTTGTTTTATCTACAGCCCGTCAGCATTGCTGCCGCGACCATTTTGGTACCACCACCCAAAATGGGCACCAAAGTTAGTTTCCCTTTGGAATTGCCCTCTCACCCGCTTCGCTACCCCATCCGCTCCAAACAGTTACATTACCTATGGCA
>JAFTJB010000020.1 GCA_017456625.1 Clostridia bacterium | reverse complement strand
CAAAAAGTTCCCCCTATAAAAACACCGTTAAAGTTTTTGAAAGAGGTGTGGGGAAAAGCTTTTTTCAAAAAGTTTTCCCCACAAAAAATATTTATTCTTCTATCCGATCAAAGCTCTCTCTGGCGCGGAAGATGAGAGAGATACACCAAACGCCTGCGAGTGCGATGACGGTATAGATCACGCGGCTGAGCAACGAGCTTTGCCCACCGCAGAGCCATGCGACGATGTCAAACTGAAACAGTCCGATGCTGCCCCAATTCAATGCACCGAGAACGGTGAGAATCAGCGCGATTCGATCCATAATCATAATCCATTTATCTCCTTTTTTTATTCGGAAAAGCAGCTTTTCCGACTACGTTTATTATGAGCAGATATGCTGTTTTTATACCGTCGACCGCATTTTGTCTATTTTGACAAATTTTTTATTTTCAAAAAATATACCGCTTTTATTCACACACGGTTCATGTGTTTTTGATAATATGTAATATAAAATAGGTATATTGTTTGAAATCGGGAGGTTTTTATGAAAACACTCGGCATTGACATCGGCTCCACGACCGCAAAGCTGGTGGTTCGTGAGGGCGATCGGATCCTATACGAAAAATACGAGCGACATTTCTCGCAGGTGCGCCAGAAAACGCTTTCCATGCTCATGGAGGCGAATTGTATCACGGGGGACGAGCCGCTCCTGCTTGCCATCTCGGGCTCCGCAGGACTCGGTCTTGCGCAAAGCGCCTCGCTGACCTTTGTACAAGAGGTCTTTGCCACGGGTGAGGCGGTCAAATACATCGCACCCGACACCTCTGCCGTCATTGAGCTTGGCGGCGAGGATGCGAAGATCATTTTCTTTGACGGCGGCACGGACGAGCGCATGAACGGCTCTTGCGCGGGCGGTACGGGTGCGTTCATCGACCAGATGGCAACCCTGCTCAACGTTACGGTGGACGAGATGGACCGCTTGAGTCTGGACTGTCAGCGCATCTACCCCATCGCCTCGCGCTGCGGCGTATTCGCCAAGACCGACATTCAGCCGCTTCTGAACCAAGGCGCACGCAAGGAGGACATCTCCGCGAGCATCTTTCAGGCGGTGGTCAATCAGACCATCGCGGGGCTTGCGCGAGGACGAAAAATTGAAGGAAAGGTGCTTTTCCTCGGCGGGCCGCTCTACTACTGCAAGGGACTGCAAAAGCGCTTTCAGGAGACCCTGAAGCTCACGGACGAGAACGCGATCTTCCCCGAGGACGGTCGCTTTGCCGTTGCACTCGGTGCCTCTCTCTATGCGGAGAAGAACAGCACCCCCATCACAAGGGACGAGCTATGCGCGCGCATCCGCGACACGCTCTCACAGGCTCCTATCGTGAGCCGTCTCGCGCCCCTCTTTGAAACGCAGGAGGACTACGATGCTTTTTCCGCGCGTCACGCAAGGGCGACCGTACCCTTTGCGGATATTCACACCTATCGCGGTAGTGCGTGGCTCGGCATTGATTGCGGAAGCACCACCACCAAGCTCGCACTCCTCTCCGAGCAAAACGAGATCCTCTATTCCTACTACGCCTCCAACAAGGGCAACCCCGTCTCGGTGGTCAAGGAGCAGCTTGAGATCATCTACGAGCTCTGTCGCGGTCGCATCGGGATCGCGGGCTCTGCCGTCACGGGCTACGGTGAGGAGCTGATCCGCAACGCATTCGGCGTAGACCTCGGTCTGGTCGAGACCATTGCGCACTACACGGCGGCAAAGCACTTCCGCCCCGACGTGGATTTCATTCTCGACATCGGCGGTCAGGACATCAAATGCTTCCGCATCCGCAACAACGCCATCGACAGCATCATGCTCAACGAGGCGTGCTCCTCGGGCTGTGGCTCCTTTATTGAGACCTTCGCGCGGTCTATGGGTCATGAGATCGCGGATTTTGCCAAAAAAGGGCTCTTTGCCAAGGCGCCCGTCGATCTCGGCAGCCGTTGCACGGTCTTTATGAATTCCTCGGTCAAGCAATCGCAAAAGGACGGCGCGACTGTGGAGGACATCTCCGCGGGACTTTCGGTCAGCGTGGTGCGCAACGCCATCTACAAGGTCATCCGTGCGGGAAGTGCAGACGAATTGGGCGAGCACGTGGTGGTACAGGGCGGCACCTTCTACAACGACGCGGTGCTCCGTGCCTTTGAGCGTGAGCTTGGGCATGAGGTCATCCGTCCCTCCATCGCGGGACTGATGGGCGCATACGGTGCGGCACTCTACGCGCGCCGCCTCTCAACCTCTACCCTGCTGACAGAGGAGCAGCTCCGTGATTTCGTTCACAACGCACGCGCCGCGACCTGCAAGGGCTGCACCAACCATTGCCGACTTACCGTCAACAGCTTTGGCGGCAACAAAAAATTTATTTCGGGCAACCAATGCGAGCGCGGACTCGGCTATGACACCTCCAAGCTCGAGAGTGTTCCCAATCTTCACGCCTTCAAGCGCGCGTATCTCAAAAATCTCACGTCCACAAACGGCAGGCGCGGCACCGTCGGAATTCCCATGGCACTTGGAATGTACGAGCTCTATCCGCTCTGGCACGGGCTCTTTTCCGCGCTCGGCTTCTCGGTCGTTGCCTCCGCGCAATCCACGCGTCATACCTACGAAAAGGGTCAGTTCTCGATCCCATCCGACACGGCGTGCTACCCCGCAAAGCTGATGCACGGGCACGTGGAGGAGCTGATCGAGGCAGGCTGCAACGCGGTGTTCTATCCCTGTCTCTCCTACAACGTCAACGAAAAGGACGGCGACAACCACTACAACTGCCCCGTTGTGGCGTATTACTCCGAGCTGCTTGCGGGCAACGTGGAAAGCCTCAAGGAGACCAAATTCCTCTACCCCTACCTCAACATCAACAGTGACCGTGAGCTTGCGCGAGGCATGCTGGAGGCACTTTTGCCCATCGCACCCGATCTGACCTTAAACGAGGTCAAATCTGCGGTCAAGGCTGGTCGCGCCGCCTACGAGCGTTATATGCAAGCAGTCCGCCGCGAGGGTGAATACGCGGTCAAGTACGCGCGTGAGCACGGAAAGCGCATTATGATCCTTGCGGGCAGACCCTATCACATCGACCCCGAGATCGGTCACGGAATTGACAAATTGGCGCTCTCTCTGGGCTTTGTGGTAGTGAGCGAGGATAGCATTGCGCACCTGACCTCTCATCAATCGGTGCACGTCCTCAATCAATGGACCTACCACGCGCGCCTCTACCGCGCGGCAAGATATGCCACCGAGCACCCCGACACCGAGCTCGTTCAGCTCGTTTCCTTCGGCTGTGGTGTGGACGCGATCACGACCGACGAGATCCGCGAGATTTTAGAGAACGCGGGCAAATTCTACACGCAGATCAAGATCGACGAGATCACCAACCTCGGTGCGGTCCGCATCCGTCTGCGCAGTCTCATCGGCGCTCTCGAGCAGGCAGAGGGCAAATAAAAAATCGAAAGGTATTTGCGTTTATCATGGAAAACAACTACATCCGCTTTACCAAACAGATGAAAAAGGAATATACCATATTGGCACCCAATATGCTGCCCATGCACTTTGATCTCATTTTGCAGGTCATGCGCAATTACGGCTACAAGATCGACCTGCTCGCGGAGGGCGGACACGAGATCGCGGAGATGGGTGTCAAATACGTCCATAACGACACCTGCTACCCCGCAATCCTTGTCATCGGACAATTCCTCAATGCGCTGCAAAGCGGCAAATACGACCCGCACAAGGTGGCTCTCGTCCTCTTTCAGACGGGCGGCGGCTGTCGCGCCTCCAACTACATCTCTCTGCTCCGCAAGGCGCTGGCAAAGGCGGGCTACGGCTACGTTCCCGTCATCTCCTTCAGCCTCGCGGGGATCGAGCGGCACCCGGGATGGAAATTGACCGTTCCCATTTTGCACCGCATGCTCTACGGCATCCTTTACGCCGATCTGCTCATGTCGCTGGTCAACCAATGCCGCCCCTACGAGCGCAATGTGGGCGAAAGTCGCGCTCTGGCGACCGAATGGACCGCAAGGCTTGCGCGCGAGATGTACGAGGAAAAGCTTTCCTACGAGCGTGTCAAGGAGACCTACCGCCGCATCATCCGCGATTTCAAGGCGATCCCCTGCGACCGCGTTCCCAAGCCGCGCGTCGGCATCGTCGGCGAGATCTTCGTCAAATACTCCCCTCTCGGCAACAACCGACTTGAGGATTTCCTCGTGCAGGAGGGCGCGGAGGTAGTTGTACCGGGGCTACTTGACTTTTGTCTTTATACGGTATATAATAATATTGAGGATTACCGTCTCTACGGCATCAACAAGCTCCAAAGCAAGCTTTATGCCTTTGCCTACAAGTTTTTGAACAAAAAAGCGCTCGACCTCATTGAGATCATCAAGGAGGAAAGCGATTTTGATACTCCCACGCCCTTTGACCATACCGCGTCGCTCGTGGAGGGCTGTATCCACCATGGCACGAAGATGGGAGAGGGGTGGCTGCTCACGGCAGAGATGCTTGAGCTTGCGGACAAGGGTGTCAACAATATCGTTTGCACACAGCCCTTTGGCTGTCTGCCCAACCACATCTGCGGCAAGGGCATGATGAAGCCCATCAAGGAGCGCATCCCCGAGATCAACATCGTCGCCATCGACTACGATCCGGGGGCAACGCAGGTCAACCAGGAAAACCGCATCAAGCTCATGCTCGCAAACGCGCGCGATGCCGCACGCGACAAGGTCCTGCAATAATGGCACAACAATGATCATTCGTGCTATTTACTTTTTCCCTGTTGTGAATTAAAATTATCAATACAATCATCACTTTTTTGGAGGCAGCTATGACAAGATTACCAACAGAAAACCTCATCAAAGCCCTGAACACCACCGACCTGACCGATTATCAGTCCATTCCCTTCTGGAGCTGGAACAACGAGATTGAGCCCGAGGAGCTCGTCCGTCAGATCGAGGACATGAAGTCCGTCGGCATCGGCGGCTTTATCATGCACGCGCGCATCGGTCTCAAGACCGAGTATCTGGGCGAAAAATGGTTTGCCTGCGTGGATGCGTGTCTCAAGAAAGCACGCGAATTGCACATGAACGCATGGGTCTACGACGAAAACGGCTGGCCCAGCGGCTTCGTCGGCGGCAAGCTGCTTGAGGTCGAGGACTACCGCGCGCAGTTCCTTGAGTACGCGATCAAGGAGTCCTTTGACGCGGAGGCATTCTGTGTCTATCGCCTCGACGACGAAAAGGGCTTCGTTCGCATCGGTGCGGACGAGCAGGCAGACGCCTACCACTGCGTTTACCTCCGCACCAGCCCCGCAAACACCGACATCCTCAATCCCGCGGTCATGGAGGCATTCATCCGCGAGACCCATGACGAATATTATAAGCGCTTCCCCGATAGCTTCGGTCGTGAGCTGATCGGATTTTTCACAGACGAGCCGCAGTGCTACCGCGCAAAGACCTCCTACAGCCGCTTTATCCGTGATGCGTACATGAAGGAATTCGGCGAGGACGTTTGCGATAGCCTTGCCTACCTCTTTACGCACGACGAGCGCGGCTATCAGTTCCGCGAGCGTTACTACACCATTATGGCGCGTCTCTACACCGAGACCTTCTACAAGACCCTCTACGATTGGTGCGAAGCGCACAACTGCAAGCTCACCGGTCACTCCATTCAGGAGACTCCCCTTTCGGGCGCGATGACGGGTGGCGGCAACTGCTCCTCGACCTATGCCTATGAGCAGATCCCGGGCATCGACTGGCTCGGTCGCGAGTGCGGCACGGAGCAGATGCCCCGTCAGATCGGCTCGGTCGCGAGCCAGCTCGGCATCAAGCAGATCCTTACCGAGACCTTCGCCTGCTGTGGCTATGACGTGACGCCAAAGGAGCTCAAGAGCGTTGGAGAATTCCAATTCTTCCACGGTGTCAACCTCCTCTGCCAGCACCTCTATCCCTACTCCCTCGCGGCGCAGGGCAAGACCGACCATCCCCCCGTGTTCTCTCCTCAGGGCAACTGGTTCAAGCAGTTCAAGGACTTCAACGACTATTTTACCAAGCTCGGCTTCCTCATGGCAAACACCAAGGACAAGTACGACTTGCTGCTTATTCATCCCCTCCGCTCCGTCTACCTCGACTACGTCAAGAGCGAGGGAAAGAACAGTGTCGCGGAGCTTGAAGAAAGCTTCAAGGAGCTCCTCGCGGACTTCCGCAAGAAGGGTATCATCTACCACTTCGCGGACGAATACATCCTTGAAAAATTCGGCAAGAGCGAGGGAGATACCTTTACCGTCGGTCAGTGCGAATACAAGACCGTCATCGTTCCCGAGATGAAGACCATCTCCGCGCACACGCTTAGTCTCCTTGAAAATTACAAGGGCAAGCTCCTCCTCCTCGGCAAGCCCGAATACGTCAACGGCAAAAAGGCGGACGTATCGCTCAGATCCAATATCACGCTCGCGGACGTACAGGCAAACACCACCGTCAAATTCTCCTGCGAGGACGGCAAGACGGGCATCACCGCGAGAGCGAGCGAATTGGGCGATTACCTCTTTATCAAGAACTATTCCCGCACCGAGTCCAGCACCTTCCGGACCGAGGGTGTTGCGGACAGCTACAAGGCGCTCGATCTTGAGACCTTTGCCCTCTCGGATATCGACAACGAAATGACCCTCGACGCGTGCGAGAGCCTCATCCTCATCAAGGACGAGACCGCGAAGGCACGCAAGACCGAATTCGTCTCCGAGGATATCACCGATCGCTTTGCCGTCACGGGCATTACCGAGAACTACCTCGTTATGGACAACGCCGCCATCTCCTACGACAGCAAGACCTTTACCGAGGTGCTCCCCCTCCAGCGCCATTTTGAGGATCTCCTCCGCGCGGATTACAAAGGCAAGCTTTGGGTACGTCAGACCTTCCGTGTGACCGAGAAGATGCCCCTGACGATGATGTTTGAGGCAGGAAAGTACCTCACCGTCACGCTCAACGGAAAATCCCTCGACCTCGTACAGAGCAAGTTTGACGTTTATTACGTCGAAGCGGACGTTACCGATGCAGTCATCGAGGGCGAGAACGTATTTGAGTATTCGATCGACTACTATCAGCACGAGGGTGTGCATTTCGCGCTCTTCGATCCTCTGGCGACCGAGAGCCTGCGCAACTGCCTCTACTACGACACGCACATCGAAAACGTCTTTGTCAAGGGCGATTTCACCGTATCTGCCGACCACGTCATCTCGCCTCGCACCGCGCTCCCCGCAATGAGCTCCGAGCTGTACAAGAACGGATATCCGTTCTTCAAGGGTACGCTTACCCTCAAGGGTGAGTGCGATTACGACGGCAAGGGTCGCCGCATCATCTCCTTCGGCGGTCGCTTCCTCGTAGGCGAGATCGAGATCAACGGCAAGGTCGTCAATCTCTCCATGGATTTCAAGAAGGATATCACCGACTACCTCAAGGTTGGAAGGAACGAGATGACCGTCAAGCTCAATTCGAGCCTGCGTAACCTCTTCGGACCTCACCACTACGCTCCCATTCCCGAGCCGATGGGCGTCAGCCCCATGCACTTCACCAGACGCGGCGAATGGAAGGGCGGCATCGCCGAGAAATTCACCCCCGTCTACAACTCCGTTCCCTTCGGTGTTGATAAGGTTGAGATTTTGAAGGAAGTGTGAGAAGGTCCTTGGAGAAGGAGGGGACTTTTGCAAAAGTCCCCCTCCCTCTCCAAACCTCTCCCACCCTCAAAACCTTTACCAAGCAAAACAGAAAAAACCGCTCCCTCTCAGGAGCGGTTTTCTCTGTTTTGGCAAACGCCTCTCAATTTGAGAGGCGTTTGCGGGGCGGGGATCGGATAAAAGCAATCGCGATTGCGATGACAAAATTGTTTACGGAGGTGTCGGGATTCTGAACCCAAACGCGCACGACTTTACACAGCAGATTTTACTGTCTTGTATAGTGCGCGTTCTTGGCATTTTGCAAGCAAAATGCGGGGTTCTCATCTTGCAGTGCGGCGTGATACGAATACAAAAGAACCCATCACGCAGTGATGGGTTCTTTTGTATTCGTGGCACGGCGTAAGGGATTCGAACCCCCGACCTTTTGGTTCGTAGCCAAACACTCTATCCAGCTGAGCTAACGCCGCATTTCACGTACT
>JAFTJB010000162.1 GCA_017456625.1 Clostridia bacterium | reverse complement strand
TTTGTGTAGCTGTTGCTTTTTACAATCCCTCCGTCACGCTAACGCGTGCCACCTCCCTTTACACAAGGGAGGCTCTTTTCGCCGCCCGATAGATAAGCAAAGAGGACAGAGAGCGAAAACCTCATCTGTCCTCCTATCGGTAGGTAACGTATTCTAATGAATTTCAAAAACTGTCCTTAAGAGTACGTCCCCTTGAGAACGGTCTCTCTCTTTTGCTTGGTAAAAGGTCTTGAAAGGGAGAGGGGTTTGGGGAGAGGGAGAGCTTCTCCTTAAGAAGCTCTCCCTCTCCCCAACATTTTCTCTTTTCAATACCCTATCACTGCTGCAAGGTCAGATCTCCCGGCTTGATCCATTTGATCTTATAAAGGAACTCACTGAAGGCAAGCGAGAGGACAGCAGGCAGGATAAAGCAGATCAGCCCAAGTCCGACCCAATCCATCACGCCGACCGTGCCGGGATAAGCGCCGCCAAACCAACCCAGGATAATACCGACAGGACCGAGGAGTCCGCAGGTACCCATACCCGAGTTGATCGCCTCGCCGTACATCTGCATCTCAAACACGCAGGTTGCGAGAGGACCCGTGATGGCAGAGGTCAGGGTCGCGGGGATCCAAATGCGAGGATTGTGAATGATATTGGGCATTTGGAGCATACTCGTTCCAATACCCTGCGAAACAAGACCGCCCCACTTGTTTTCCTTAAAGCTCATAACGGCAAAGCCGACCATCTGCGCGCAGCAGCCCGCAACGGCGGCACCGCCCGCAAGCGCCAAGCCCGCGTCACCGCTCATCAGTCCCGAAAGACCGAGAGATGCACAGATCGCCGCACTACTGATGGGAAGCGTGAGCGCGACACCAACGGTCACGGATACCAGAATACCCATAAGAAGCGGCTGCTGGAGGGTCGCCCATCCAATGAATTTACTGATCAGTCCGACCACCTCTCCGATGTAAGGCGCGCACCAAACGCTGAGCAGACCGCCGACGAGAAGCGTGACAAAGGGAGTGACGAGGATATCGACCTTGGTCTTTTTGGAGACGAGCATACCGATCTCCGCGGCGATGATGGCAATGATAAAGACCGCCAAGGGACCACCCGCGCCGCCGAGGCTATTGGCAAGCGCACCGACACCTGCGCAGGTAAAGACGACCAGCGGATGCGCCTTGAGAGACAGCGCGATGGCAACCGCCATAGCGGGACCCGCAACGCCCTGCGCGCCCTTGCCGATCTGCGACATCACCGAAAGTCCGGGAATCATGCCGATCGCGTTGAAGATCGTACCAATGAGAAGCGATGCGAAAAGACCAAGCGCCATCGCGCCCATCGCATCAATAAAGTAACGTTTTGCGTACCTCTTGAGTGTTTCCTTCATGATTTTTTCTCCTGTTTTGAGAGTTATTTTTTGATTTCTGCCAAAATTATAGCATACATCTCTGTAAACTTTCAACTTTCAAAACAACGAAACTACCAAAAACACCTCTTCGTTTTTTGGCAGTGTGTACAAAGAAATCTTGACAGATAGGAGCAGGAGGATGGGGAGAATGGGAACTTCTTATAGTAGAAGTTCCCCTCCTCCCCAAACCCCTCCACCCTTCAAGACCTTATCGCAAAAACACAGAAGGAGCATTTTTTCAAAACGCTCCTTCTGTGTTTTGAAACAAGCCCTCCTCTTTGAGGGCTTGTTTCCGTTTTTGATTACATCGAATGATTTTTACTCCCACTTCGTCGGCGCGCCGTCAACGTAGTGCCAATAGTTGCCCAACATTTTATGCAATTAGGATCGAATCCAAATAGACTTCGAATAAGTGGTTTTGAGATATGTCGCTGCAGTACTAGGATCAGCCAACTCTATACTACTAATTTTTAAATTTTCAGCTTGCCAACCTTCTGTACTCAAAAACGCAACGCTTGTGAGATTCGTACATCTGTAAAATGCGTTACTCCATATCACAGCTACGTTAGATGGAATCACAAATTCAATTAAACTCGTACAGTTCTCAAACGCTGAACCATCAATATATTCAAGTTGACTGTTTCCTTCAAAAATTACTTGTTTCAAGCTGCTACAACCGTAAAAAGCACTTCCTCCAATTTTTGTAACACTTTCAGGTATTACAACAGTCTCTATTGAACTACAGTTATAGTACATCATATAGGGGATTTGAGTTCCGCCAGAAATAACAACTGTTTTTAAAGAATTAGGAACTTGGTTTTTAAAAAGATGTTTGAAATCCAGAGCACTATTTAGTGTAATACTTTCAAGATTATTACATCCAAAAAACACACCATATCCTGCAGTTGTACAATTGTTGGGAATTACTATGGATTTCAGGCTACAACCAGAAAAAGCGCCATCTCCAATCTCTTGTAAATTACTATTTTCTTCAAACGATACACTTTCAAGACCAGATGAGTTAAAAGCGTATTCCCCAATATAAACCACACTATTCGGTATTGTAATACTTATTATAGTACTACAAAAACCACCTCCACAGATAACTTTCGTTGAGGGTTCAAATGAAAGCATTGTAATTGTTGTATCCTTCAAATTCACCGCAACCAAATAGGGATTCTGAGCATTTCCCAAATAATTAACCCCATTTTTTACATTGTAAACAAGGCTATTACTTCCATCAAGTGCATATCTCACAACTTTTGATATACTGTTAGGAATCATAACATTATCAAGATTAGGACAGAAGGAAAATGCCATACTACCAATTTCTTCTACACCATCCAAAAGAGTTACATTCTTAAGTCTATTACAACTGTAAAAAGCTTGACTACCAATACTTTTCACTGTGCCAGAAATCGTAACACTTATAAGACTACCACAATTATAAAATGCGTAATCAGAAATTCTCGTCACGCCATTAGGAATAACAAGATCCGTTATTAAACTGTTGTTCAAAAACAAATTGCAATCGCCATAGTAAAAGGGGGTCGAATACTCATTAGCAAAAGAAATATTACACCAAGTAGCGATATCCGTGATATGAACATTTTTAATATTGGGATAACCATTATTAGTACAACTGATGAAAGCATCTTTTCCAACACTTGTAACACTACTAGGAAAAGTAATGCTTGTTAGCTCGCTTCCCATAAAAGCCCCATCAGCAATAGTTGTTATTCCATTGGGAATAACAACACTATTAATAGTGGATTTGCAGAACGCATATCGATAAATCTCATACCCTTCCCCTTTATAATCATCTGGAAGCACAATATTAATTTCGTTTCCGACATAGTCAATCAAATAATTCTTTCCGTAATATAGGAAGGGATTTTCTCCTTCACTACAAGAATAGAATCGATATCCATTTATGTTTTCGATTCTACTTTTCTCACTGTGCACCTCAAATGCGTATCGTGCAACATATCCATAATTGGTGTTTCCAGGTGTAATATTCAAAGAAGAGTGATTGATTACCTCTACCAATTTAAAGCATTCATAAAATGCGTCAGCACCTATACTCGTCACGCTATCTGGAATGACAACATTGACAAGGCAATGACAGCCTTCAAATGCACTACTACCAATGCTCGTTACACTATTAGGGATAACAACACCTGTAATCTTCTTGTAACTATAGTCAAACGCTCCAATTCCAATCTTCGTCACCCTCTTTCCCTCATGCTCGGGCGGGATTCTGAGAGCGGTGTCGGTGCAGGTGCCGATGCCGGTGACAGTAAGAGTGCCATCGCCGTTATCGCTATAGGTAAGTCCTTGGGAATACGTAACCGCTTCCTCATACACCGCCGTATATTTCTCGGTTGCCGTTGCCTCGAGGGTGAGTGTTTCGGTGTCGCCTACGTTCTCGCCCGCGCTGTTTTCCCAGTGCGAGAAGCGATAGCCCGATTCGGGCGCATTCGCCGTGAGGGTAAAGGAGCCGTTCTGCTGATACCATCCCTTGGCAAAGCCATCCTCAAGTGTTCCGTTTACAACGTCGATCTGATACATCGTTGCGTTTGCATAGAAATCGGTATTGTGATCAAAATATACCTGTGCCGCCGCTCCGTACGCGAGCATTGCATCCAGCATTTTGACGAGATCCTCGTCGGGCGATGCTGCGTTTTTCTTTAAGTAGGCATACATTGCGATGCTGAATTTGGCGGGATTGCTATAGATCTCAACACCGTCTGCATTGAGATACGCGCAAACGTAGACCGTTTTGGTCATATCCTTCGCCGCCAGATCGGTGTATTGGAAAAACTCGTATCCCGTTCCTCCCTCTGTTCCCATGGAGTCAAGGCACAGTGCTTCCGTTCCCTTTTTATACTCCGCGGGAGCCTCGTTCCACGCGAGGATTTTTATATCCGATACGTTGGTTACGTTCTCGCTCGAAACCTTAAAGTTCATAAAAACATTGTTTTCAAGCGACAAACTGAAATTTTGAATTTTGAGGGAGCCTACGGCAGGAGTCTCTCCTCCGCTCTCCCCATCCACAGCAAAAACGATTGCCGTGCCCGCGCTAACCAATAAAAGAACCGTAAGCGCAACTGCCAAAATCTTCATTTTCTTTTTCATGATTATCCCCCTATTGTTTTAATTGACGATCATAAATGGATTTGGCTCGTCGGGCGTTTCGTTATCGCCTCCCGAAGCCGTGAGAATATCCTTTGCATCAAGCGCAAAAAATATTGCTTGCGGTACTTCGTAACTTTTTTTCATACTTTTCCATCTCCTCCATTGGCTAAAATACAAAGTTTTACACTTTGATGCCTTATTATAACCTATTTTAGGTTAAAAGTCAATACCCTAAAACAGGTTAATTTATAATATTCTTGAATAGAACGAAATAAGGAGAGTTTTTATGTATTCAAGAATCCGTGATCTCCGCGAAGACCGTGATATGAATCAAACACAGGTGGCAAAAATGCTCGGCATGTCACAAACAGGCTACTCCAAATACGAAACAGGCGAAAACGACATCCCCACCGCCGTGCTGATCAAGCTCGCGCGCTTTTACAACACCAGCATTGATTATCTGCTTGGCGAGACCGACAATCCCACACGCTACTCATAAAAAATCGGAGAGAGCACATATGCTCTCTCCTTTTCTTATCAGCGCCCCATCCCAAGCAACAGGAATGGGGCGCCCGCGTCTCGGTCATGTCGATCGATCTGCTCGATCGCACCGACCGTTTCGCTTTTTGCCGAATAAAGCGTATCTTTTCGTTTCAAAATATTCCTACGTCACGCTCTCGCGCTACGTCATCCTATTTTCATACCAAAACGATCCTTTATTCGCGGCTTTGCAGCCCAGCGTCAATTGAGAAGCTCTTATTTCGTCTTGAGAGAATTCTCGTAGGACTCGATCATCTTCTTGACCATCTGTCCGCCGACGGAGCCTGCCTGACGAGCGGTGATGTCACCGTTGTAGCCCTGCTTGAGGTTCACGCCAACTTCGCTTGCAGCTTCCATCTTGAATCTCTCCAAAGCTTCCTTTGCCTCGGGAACAAGTGCCTTGTTGCTAGCCATGATTTTTTCTCCTCTTCTGAACGGTCTAAACAATCAAAATCGCATATTTCTTTCAAAACATCGCGCTTTTTATTCCTTATCCGTTCGTCTATCTATATCATTGAGTCGCGTTCTCTGCGGCTCTGATACTATTGTGGGCTGCCATGCGTTTTTTATGAATGGTAATACTTTGCAGAAGCATCGCGGTCTTTTAAGTTTTTAAATTATTTGCAAACTCTGTTGAAAATCTTGATGCCGTATGCTATAATTTTTTTGTATCACATAAAAAAAGGATAGGAGGAGTGATTCGCTTGGCAAAACGAAAAAGAAAACCGATGTGGCTGCGCAGGCTTCTGATCGGTCGCATGATCGTGGCTCTGCTCATTTTGCTTCAGTTCGTTTTTATTTTTCTTACCATTATTAACTACCAAGAGCTTCGCTGGGTCAAATATACCGTCACCGCGCTCAGCACGCTGACCTGCTTTCATCTGCTGACGCGCCGCGACCTCAAAAGCGCATTTAAGCTCTCGCTGATCTTTCTGATCCTGCTCTTCCCTCTCTTTGGAGGTGTGCTCTACTGCATTCTCCAATACCAGACCGAAAACACGGGATTTCGCCGCAAGATCGCGCGGATCAGCAAGGAAGGAAAAAAGGATTATATCCACTCCAAGGAAACGCTAGATGCCGCAAAGGCTGCTTTGCCTACGAACGGAAAGCTACTCACCTACCTTGAGCGCGTTCCCGAATTTCCCGTCTGTCAAAACACCGAAACGGTCTATTTTGCGGACGGAAACGAGATGCTCGCATCCATTCTTGACGAGCTCAAAAAAGCTGAAAAATATATCTTTCTTGAATTTTTCATTATTGAAGAGGGCAAATTCTGGGATCCCATTCTTGAGATTTTGGAGGAGCGCGCCGCTCACGGCGTAGACGTTCGCATCATCTACGACGACATCGGGTGCCTACTCCGTCTGCCTAAGAATTACGCAAAAAGACTTGCCGCAAAGGGAATTCAATGCAAGGTATTCAATCCCTTCCGCCCCTTCCTGACAAGCGTGCAAAACAACCGCGATCACCGCAAGATCATCACCATCGACGGTAAGGTCGCCTACACAGGCGGCATCAACCTCGCGGACGAGTACCTCAACGAAAAGGTGCTTTTTGGCAAATGGAAGGATAACGCGATCCTGCTCCGCGGTGACGGTGCATGGAGCTTTACGGTAATGTTTTTGCAGATGTGGAGCTTTTTGAGCAAAAAAAGCGACGACATTTCCGCATACCGTCCCACGTTTGATACGGTCACGGAAAGCCGCGGCTGGGTCCAGCCCTACTGCGACAGCCCCACCGACCACGAGCACGTCAGCGAGCACGTTTATCTTAACATCATCGATCAAGCGCGCGACTATCTCTATATTACCACGCCCTATCTCACCATCGACGGCACGATCCTCTCCGCGCTCAAGCTTTGCGCCAAGAGCGGTGTGGACGTCCGCATCATCACCCCTCGTCATCCCGATAAAAAGATCGTGCACTTCACCTCCCGCTCCTACTACCGTGAGCTGATCCGTGCGGGTGTGCGCATCTACGAGTATTCCGAGGGCTTCATTCACGCAAAGAGCTTTATTTCGGACGATCAGGTCGGAACGGTTGGAACGGTCAATCTTGACTTCCGTTCGCTCTATCTGCACTTTGAATGCGGAACCTGTCTCTACCAAACCGATTCCCTTTGTGATCTGAAGGCGGATTACCTCAAAACGCTGGAAAGCTGCTATGAAATGACCGAGAAGGACTGCAAGCGCAATTTTTTGGTCGGACTTATGCAGGATATCTGCCGCATCTTCGCTCCCGTGATGTAATTTTGATAAAAACAAGAACCGCGCCTCCAAACGGAGGCGCGGTTCTTTGCATATTTTACACCGCTTATCCCTCTATGGTATAGGTCAACAGATAATCGGATACGTCGTCGGCGGTCAAATCGTCGGCGGTGCCGAATTGATCAATAAAATTCTCCGCGTAAGACGTCAAAATCTCACGGTCGATCTCGACCTCCGCATCCGCAAAGGCGATCTCAAGCTCATCCGTCATCGCCTCCACACGCACCTCGCGGCTCATGCTTGCCGTAGAATTGAGCGAATCCGCAATATCGGTCAGCATTTCGTCATACTCCGCACGTCCCACGCCGTCAAGATCAAGCGACGTCGCGATCGCGCGCATACCGATGCGATCGATCGTGGGGATCAACACCTTCATGCTCTCATTCTCCTCCAGCTTCGCGGTGAGCTTCTTGACCACACCGTTGGAACCAACGCTATCGGTCAGTGCATCATCATCGTTAAGGTTGGAGAGCACGCCGTTCTCATCCATGATCACAATGAGGTCCGCAACGGTATAAAGATCCGCGCGCAGCTGTGTCTCGTTTTGAGAATCGTCGTGAAGGATACGAATCAGATCGGCGATCAGCTCATCAAACAGCTCGCCCGACTCGGGGCGTGCAAGCCCAATGTAATCCTCCCCTCTGTTCCACGCATCGGTCGCGTCGCAGAGCAGATCACACACGATGGGAGGGATCAGCTCGGAGGAATCAAAGGAATCCGCGAGCAAGGTGATCAAAGCATCCGTGTCCATTCTCTCTCCCTCGGAATTACCGATATAGGACACCGTTTTGAAAACAACGTCGGAAAACGCATCAACCTCGTCGCAAAGATGAACGGTCCTGCCCTCTACGTCGAAATCCACAAGTGCGTAGCTGATCGGCTCACCGCCGAGCGTACGGAAGGCACGAAGTACAAAGCTGTCTCCAATGGGAGAAATGTAGTCCTCTACCATCGCGGCAACGTCCGGCATATCGTCAAGCATTTCCGCATCATCCGCAGCCTCAACGATCGATATACTCACTTGAGAATAGACGTTGATCGGAACCAACAGTACAAAAACAACAACCAACCCCTGCAAAAGGTTCAAAAGAACCGTCCACAGCGCGCGGTGTCTCAAGCGCTCGTTGACCTCACGCAATCTCCGTCTCAAGATCAAGGTCGCGATGAGATGTACGATCCACGTAGCAAAGCAAAGCACAAAAAACAGTCCCGCAAAGAAGAGCGGCATAAGCAGTGCCGACGCCATACCGTACAAGGTTTCGGTCACGGCATTGGAAAGCATCAGGGTATCGATCGCATCCAAAAGCTCTGCGGATGCACCCATGCTCTCGATCATTCCAACGTCAAACAAGCTATTTTTCATCAACATGGTCACGATAAACGCCACAACGGCGCACACAATGACCGTAATACAGCGAATTCTGGATTTCGCCAATCCTCGGATAAATCCGAGCGCGGTACAGATCAGCAAAAAGAGCATGATCATACCGAACAACGCAAGTCCGTTCATCTGTCGATAAACTCCTTTATATCGTTTCGTTCATAATATCGCAGGAAAATGGGCAAGGCAACTGCCTCCCCTCATTATATTATCACAATCGGCAGAATTTGTCAAGACAAATTTCAAAACATGCGGTCGACGGATGCTTTTGCGTTGTGTTTTCCTCAAAAAAATGGGACACGCTCGGTGCCCCATCGTTTTTTATATTTAATTGAAGAGTTTGAGCAGATCGGAGAAGGTGGTGAGCTTATGTACCGCCATGGGACAGTCTACCGCGCTTCCGATCGCTACGGGCAGCATTCCGCCGCCGACAGCCGCCTCAATGCCCGCGAACGCGTCCTCAACGACCGCGCACTCTGCGGGATCGGTGTTGACGAACTGTGCCGCCTTTACAAAGACCTCGGGATCGGGCTTGGAGCGAGAGATATCGGTTCCGTCCGCGATCGCATCAAAGAAATCGGTCATCTCGGTCTGCGACAGGATAAATCTCGCGTTCTTGCTCGAGGAGCCGATCGCCAGACGGTATCCGCGACGGCGAAGCTCGCGAAGAGTATCCCTGACCTCATCCGCAACGTCCGAGGGGGACATCTGACGGAGATAGACGCGATACGCGTCGTTCTTCTTCTCTGCAAGTGCAACCTTTTCCTCAGCGGTCAAGGGCGCACCTGTGTATTTTTCCAGAACGATCTCCAAGCTCTCCATACGGCTGACACCGCGCAGGCGCTCGTTATCGGTCTTGGTAAAGGGGATCGCCAGCTCGTCT
This sequence comes from Clostridia bacterium, assembly GCA_017456625.1. GTDB lineage: Bacteria > Bacillota > Clostridia > Oscillospirales > CAG-272 > UMGS1865. The sequence goes on along the minus strand of JAFTJB010000162.1, from coordinate 7,942 downwards.
GCCATCTGCTTCCATGCGAGGAAGTGATAGTGGTCGGTGGAAAGCACGACACCGTCGAGGTCAAATAAAATCGCCTTGATCTTCTTGTTGTTCATAGTCATACTCCTTATTTTTGATTGGATATCAATTTATTGTACCACAAAAGGCGTTGCTTTGCAAGTGTTTTTCAAAAATAAGCACGTGGGAGCAGTGCACCGAGCACGCAAGCGCTCGCAAGCGCGGAGAGCGCGCCGCAGATCATATGGAATACCTCACCCGTGACCGCGAAGCCGAGGAGAATGATGGCGGTATCCAAAAGAAAAAACGCACGCCCATGCCCCAAGCGCGGAAACGCTTTGCAAAGGATCAAAACGGGCACGTCCGTTCCTCCCGTTGAGCCGCCCCCCATGACCGTAAGCGCACATCCAAGACCGACCAGCGAGCCTCCCAAAATGGCAACAAACAAAAGTACTCGCCGCTCCCCCATCGTACCGATCATTTGGGATAACGTCTCCATTCCGCTCCAATGTAAAAAAGTCGACAAAAGCATGGGATAAAGCAATGTGGAGCAAAGCGTTTTGAGCGCAAAGGATCTCCCAAAGACCGCAAGCCCCCAAAAGAAGAGAAGCCACCCGAGCAAAAACACGGTGCGATCCACCTCAAAGCCGCCCCAAATCTGCTCGAGCACGACCGCGATGCCCGTCACACCTCCCGCAACCAGCTCATACGGCACCACGAACGCTGCAACGCCAAATGCGAGCACCAAAGTCCCCGCCACAATATAAAACAGCGATCTGACCGCGCGCTCTGCCACCACCATATCAAAAATCCCCTTTCATTGGATACCTTTATGGTGTCCGACAGAAAAGGGACTGATACAAAATATGCTTATTTTTTTGTAAAGAAGTATAGAAATCGCTGCCACGTGCTTTTTTTCTTTTTCTTCGTGCGCTTTTTCGAGCGCGGATAAGTATCTCCGCAGCACTCGGGATACGCCTCCATCATCATCTCCGCGGTCACGTGCTTCGCCTTGCAGAGCGCGCGCATGAGCATCATGGTCGCCAAAGCATCTCCGTCACTGCGGTGCTGATTTTCGGGGACCTCTCCGCACCATGCCTCCACGCATTTGCCAAGTCCGCGCGCGCGGGGACAGTTGTCAATCAGACGGCAAAGGAGCTCCGTATCAAAGTAGCGGTACTCTAAGGGCGCAAGTCCGTATCTCTTGCAATCCTTATAAAGCGCGCTCGTATCGTTTCCGACCGCAAAGCCCACCGCAACGTCTGCGCGGTCAAAGAGCCTCTTGATCTTTTTATAATGCTTTGGGAAATTCGGTGCCGCCTTGACCCGCTCGATCGGATATGCCAGAATATTCTTTCTGACGTAAAAATTCCAGGAAGATTCGGGGTTGATAAGCAGATCAACGGGGCCCTTCTTGATCTTGAAATTTCCGTCCGTCATCACGTATCCAAAGGAATACACCGAGCCCGGCACCTTGCCGTCGGCAAACTCCATATCAAAAAACAAAATTCTCATTTTCTTACCTCTGTACTTCAATCAAATGCTATTATATCAAAAAATTCTCCAAATTGCAACGAAAAACAAAAAATCTTGTCAAAAACATCTTTACATTTTTTCAATATTAGTATATAATAAAACAAGAATGAGCAAGATCGAGCGATTTTGCGCAATTATTTGCATTTTTGAGAAAGGAATCCTTCCGCATGTATAAATGTGAACGTGAGGACGAGATCATCGCCCTGCTCAGTGAGACCGAATATGCAACCGTAGAATATCTCTCACTCAAAATGAACATCAGCCCGTCAAGCATCCGCAGAGACCTCAAAAATCTCGAGGAGCGCGGACTTGTCAACCGCAGCTATGGCGGTGTCAAGATCGCAAACGCAACTGGAAAGCGCATCCCCTTCTCTCTGCGAAGCCACGAAAACAGCCTGCAAAAGAAGCAGATCGCCAAGGTTGCCGCATCGCTGATCCATACGGGCGACGTCGTCTTTCTCGACGGCTCCAGCAGTGCCTATTTCGTTGCGGAGCTACTCCCCGCCATCAGCGGCATTACGGTCATCACAAACAGCATCGACGCCATGAGCGCACTCTCACACTACGATATCAAGGCATATTGCACGGGCGGCATTATGTCTCCCGAGAACAAGGGCGTGGTCGTTGGAGACTATACCTTGGAATTTTTGCGCAAGATCCACGCGGATGCGGCGATCTTTTCGGTACAGTCGGTCAGCCGAAACGGTGATTTTTACGATTGCTACGCCGAGGAGGTTGCGGTGCGCAACGTGATGATGCAGAACGCGAAAACGCGCATCTTCCTTTGCGACAGCAGCAAGCTCGACCGCACCTCGACCTTCTATCAGGGGAGCGTAAAAAACATCGATTACATTGTCTCCGACCGCGATCTTAACACCTTTTTTGACGAGCCCACACCCGAAAAATACATTCTTGCATAAAAGCAGAGGTACCGTTCAGTCGAACGGTACCTGTTTTTTGCGTTGAAAGGTTCGGGAGGGTGAGAGTTTGAGAGAGGAGACCCCTTCCTTAAAGGGATCCCCTCTCTCAAAAAATCTCTTTTCCTCCCCTTACTTCGCCTCAAACCAGCTGTCACCCGTGTGGATGTCAACGGTGAGAGGAACCGCGTAGGAAACGGCTTTTTCCATTGCCTCGCGCAAGATCTCTGCCGCCTGCTCGGCGCAGGAGCGGTGCGAAACGAGCAACAATTCGTCGTGTACCTGCAAAATCAAGCGTGCATCGATCCCCGCCTCGGCAAGCATTTTGTGCGTGCGGATCATGGCAAGCTTGATCACGTCTGCGGCGGTCCCCTGAATGGGGCTGTTCATTGCCACGCGCTCACCGAACTTCTGCTGCATCTTGTTCTTGCCCGCCAGCTCGGGAATATAACGGCGGCGACCGAACATGGTGGTAACGTAGCCCGTTTCGTATGCCTCCGCAATCGTATTTTTGAGATATGCGTCAATGGCGGGATAGCTTGCGAGATAGCGCTCGATGTACTCCTGTGCCTGCGCGCGAGAGATACCGAGATCGTCAGCCAGCGAGAAGGCTCCAATTCCGTACATAATGCCAAAGTTGACCGCCTTTGCCTTTTTGCGCATCTCGGAGGTCACCTCGCGCTCGGAAACACCGAACACGTTTGCCGCGGTGGAGGTGTGGATATCCTCTCCGCTTTGGAATGCGGCGATCATGTTTTCATCGCTCGACACGTGCGCCAAAAGCCGCAATTCGATCTGGGAATAGTCCGCGTCGATGATCACGTAATCCTCGTTTTCGGGGAGGAAGAAGCGACGCAGCTCACGACCGAGCTCGGTGCGGATCGGGATATTTTGCAAATTCGGCTCGGTGGAGGACAGACGTCCCGTTGCCGTGCCCGTCTGCTTGAAGGTGGTGTGCACCTTTCCCGCCTCGTCCGCAACCTTGAGCAAGCCGTCGGTGTAGGTGCTTTTCAGCTTGGTCACCTGACGGTAGTTGAGAATATCGTCGACGATCTGATACATGGGACGGAGCTTTTCCAAGATCTCGGCATTGGTCGAATATCCCGTTTTGGTTTTTTTCGCGTGCGGAAGCCCGAGCGTTTCAAAGAGCACCTTTCCGAGCTGCTTTGGCGAATTGACGTTGAATTCCACACCCGCCTGCATATAGATCTGTCCCTCAAGCGCCTTGGCGATCTGTCCAAGCTGCTCGCCGAAATTCGCAATGCCCTCGCGGTCGATGCGGAAGCCTGCCACCTCCATGTCGGCAAGCACCGCGGCAAGCGGCATCTCGATCTCACGCAGCAAGGCAGTCTGTCCGCTCTCCTCAAGCTGCTCGCAGAGCAGATCGAACAATCGAAGAAGCACGGACACGCGCGGTGCCTCCGCTGACAGTGTAACCCCGAGATAATCCGCTGTAAGAGACTCCATCTCAAAGTTGTTCTTAGAGGAATTGACCAAATACGCGGCAAGCATCACGTCATAGACCTCAAGCTCGCGCAGAACGGCGAGCGTGCTGTTCTTGTAGAGTGCCTTGGAATCATAGCAGATCACGCGCTTGCCACCGAGAAGTGTGCGCGCATCCTCTTTGGTGATCGGTTCCGCAGTCTTATAGACGGCAGAGCCGTCCGAGAGCAGCATAAAATCCCCATCCATATCCATTGCAACGCGCTCACGGGTCGAAATGCTTTGCGCGATCTCGTTGATCGGGCATACCTTGACCTCGACCTTCTCTGCGGTCGTTTCCCCATTTTCATCCTCGGTATCCAAACCAAATCTCTTGATAAACGCGGCAAACTCCAAGCGCAAAAAGAGCGACTTGAGCTCCGCTCGCGCAATGCCCTCGTTTGCAAGCCCCTCCAAGGTCAGATCAAGCGGAACAGAACGGCAGATGGTTGCCAATTTTCGCGACATATACGCGCTTTCCTTGCCGTTTTCCAGCTTTGCGCGCACCGAGGGGGTGTGCTTTGCGGTGGGAAGCGCCGCGTAGATACCGTCAAGACTGCCGTACTCCGAAATGAGCTTGAGCGCGGTCTTTTCTCCAATCCCGGGCACACCGGGAATGTTGTCCGAGCTGTCTCCCATGAGCGCCTTCACGTCAATGAATTGCGACGAACGCACACCGTATTTCTCCATGAATTTTTCCTCGTTCATGTCGACCGTCTCGGTGTTGGTGGCAAGCAGGATGTGTACGCGCTCGTCAATAAGCTGAAGCGCGTCGCGGTCACCCGTGAGCAGATACGCATCGCAATCGGCATCGTCACACCATGCGGCAAGTGTGCCAAGAATGTCGTCCGCCTCGTAGCCCTCCATCTCCAGAACGCGGTATCCAAGCGCCGCGAACAGCTCTTTCGCTACGGGAAGCTGTGCCGCAAGCTCCTCGGGCATAGGGCGGCGTCCCGCCTTGTATTCCTCATACATTTTGTGACGGAAGGTCGGTGCCTTGAGGTCAAACGCGACGGCAAGATAATCGGGTGAGAGTGCCTCTGCCTGTCGGGTGATCATGGTCACGATGCCGTAGAGGGCGTTTGTGGGAAAGCCCGTCCGCGTGCTCAAGGGACGAACGCCGTAAAAGGCTCTGTTTAGTATGCTGTTTCCGTCAACAGCGAGCAGTTTTTTTCTCATCATTGCTCCTTATTGTGAAAGTTTTTCAAGCATGCCTCGGCAAACTCAACCGAAATTTGCCGATAGCGCTCGTAATCGGACATATAGCTCATGGCGTGGTCGGCATCGGGAAAGGTCTCAAGCCGTACGGGAGATGCGCACACCGCGGCGATCTCACGGCTCATCTCACACGGAACGAAGGTATCCGCCTCGCCGTGTATGATCAAAATCGGCACACGCGCGCGTTTGACCGCGCGGACTGCGCCCTCATCGGCAAGTCCCGTGATCCCGCCGAACAAAAACGCACCGACGACCACAAAGGGATAGGCAAGTGGCACGGGAAATCCCATCTTCCCCGCCACCCTTCGAATGATCGCGCGAGGTGAGGAATACGGACAGTCCGCGATCACACCGACGACGTTCTCGGGCAGGGGCAGCTCGGTTGCCATGAGCACGGTCGCCGCGCCCATCGAAACGCCTGAAAGAAAGATCGGTGTCTCCTTGCCGAATCTGCGACAAGCATATTCGACCCAAAGCAGGCAATCGCGCTTTTCCTTGATACCGAACGCGATGGTATGTCCCTCACTTTTGCCATGCGCACGCTGATCTACAACAAGCGTGTTGTGACCGCAGGAGCGCACAAGCGGATTGCCGCCGCAAAAATCCCGCATAGCATAGCTGCGATAGCCGTGGAACTGAATATGAAGCGGCGCACCGTCCGCAACGTGATAATACCGACCAAAGAGTCGCAAGCCGTCCTCGGAGCGGATCTCCACGGATTCAAATTTCACCGCGTCAAATTCGCGGATCAGTCCCCGTGTGCGCGTGACAAGCTCTTCGGGCGCGCGCTTTGGCATCTCGTAAATATCCTCCGGACGGCGACGGCTGTGATAAAAGGTCTTCCAATACGCACCGTAGGCGCAAAGCAAAAGCAACGCCGTGATCCCAAGGATCCAAAACAATACTTCCATACTTCCTCCGCACCTTTTTTGAATTTGCTTCCTGCGCGCCTTGACAAAACACGCGTAAAAAAGTATAATAAAAGGTGGTCATAGGATTATTTACCAAAATTATTCCAAATTATATTATAACATTAACGATCGGCGTTGTCAAGCAAGAAAGGACGAAACTCATGATCACAACCCTACTCTTCGACCTCGACGGAACCCTCATCCATATGGATCAGGATCCGTTTCTGAAGGCGTATTTTCATCATATTTCCGATCATTTTGCCACGCTCGGCTACGACAAGGAGCGATTTGAAAAATCCATGATCCAAAGCGTGATCACCATGCTCCAAAATGACGGAAAGAGACTCAATTGCGAGGTCTTTTGGGAGTGCTTTTGCGCGCTCTACGGCGAGGATCTTACACGTGACCGCGACAAATTTGACAACTTCTACGCAACCGATTATGAATTGCTCCGCGAATACTGCGGCCCCAAGCCCGGCGTGGAGATATATCTGAAAAAATGGAAGGAGATGGGACTGCGGCTGGTGCTTGCCTCCAATTCGGTCTATCCGCCCGTCGCCTACCATAAGCGCATGAGCTGGGGAGACCTCACTCCCGCGCCATTTGAAATGCTGACCACCTATGAAAATATGCACTACTGCAAGCCCTCGCTCGGCTATTTTACCGAGATCACGGAAAAGCTCGGTGTCAGCCCCACGGAGTGCCTGATGATCGGCAACGACGTCTCCGACGATATGCCCGCGCGGCACGTCGGTATGCAGGTCTTCCTCTTGACCGATTATCTGCTCAACCCTAAAGGCGAGGACGTCTCAGCTCTGCCGCAGGGAGATTTTGCCGCCTTGGCAGAGTATATTGAAAAAAATCGCTAAAAAAACGGCTACCTCAGTAGCCGTTTTTTTATTTATTCTCCCCAGAATCGGATCATGTTCTCGCGACCGAGCTCGATGCCCTTGAGGTTGTCCTCCATGCCCTCAAACTCAACGGTAAGATAGCCGTCATAGCCGCTCTTTTTGAGCACGTGCAGGCTCTGCGCCGCACGCGCGTCTCCGTGACCGATGATCGCGCCGCGCAAATAGTCGCCGCCGCGCGTACGGAACCAGCCTTTGCCCGGATCTACGTCGGTGCCGCTCTTCTTGTGGAAATCCTTGACGTGAACGTGATATGCGTAAGGAGCCATCACGCCGACCGATTTCCATGGATCCTCATCCGCGCACATAAAGTTTCCAATGTCCACCAACGCACCGAAATTCTCGTGGTTGACCGCGTTGATCAGCTTTTCCACACGGTCCGCATCCTGCGAAAAATAACCGTGGTTCTCGGTCATGGTGCGAACGCCCTTGCTCTGCGCGTATTCGGCGACCTCACGAACCGCCGCGGCAAGCGTGGGAAGCAACGCATCATAGCTGATGCCGACCTTTTTGCCCGATTTATCGCCTGCGGTGATATCGTGTCGCATCAGGCGTGCACCGAGTGCCGCCGCGATGTCGACCAAGCCCTTGAGCCGTGCGATCTCCTCCTCAACTCCGTTTTTGATGAAATCCGCACCTACACAGAGAGCAACGATTGCAATGCCCTCCTCTTCCGCCTTTGCGCGGAGTGCTCTTGCGTGCTCAAGATCGCGAATATCCCGCTCAAGAAAGTCCATGCCGTCAAAGCCCATTTCCTTTGCCTTGGAGATCAACGCCTCCATGCCAAGCTCACGGTAAGAGCCAAAGCTGTAAGTAGATACCGAAGTTTTCATCCTATCGCCTCCGTTGTTTGATACCTCTATTATAAATCATATCAAAACAAATGTAAATAGCATTTTTTTGTTTGTTTTTATTATTTTTTGCATATTCCCCTTCTTTTAAAGTTCTTGAAAAGGGTTAGGGGGTGCGGGGG
>JAFTJB010000161.1 GCA_017456625.1 Clostridia bacterium | reverse complement strand
GATCGGCTGACCTTGAGCGAAATGCGCGAAATCGAAAAGAATGCGCCCGGCACGCTGGCCGACCGGCTGGCCGGAGAAAAACGCGGCAAGATCGAACCGTGTTTCAAACCCGGTGGCCGTTTGCGCATTATGCTCGATGAATTGAAGCTGGCGTTGGCAGAGAAGAGCGTCGCGCTGACTTATACCGATGCAGCGGTCGCTTTGGTTGCAAGATCCTCCTTCTCCCGCAAGTACGGTGCGAGAAATATGCGCCGCTATATTCAGAAAAATATCGAGGATCGTTTGGCAGAGCTGATGATCGCGGACTATAAAAAGACCTATTCGGTCGCACGGATTGATGCCGACGGGGAAGAGATCACCGTTGGTTGTATGTAACGGAGAATCATAAAACATGGAAAAAAGGAACGTCAAGTGGCATAAGATGACCGCCTCCGCAGCGGTTGCACAATTGCACACCAACGCCGCCTACGGGCTCACCCGTCGGGCGGCGCGTTCCCGTTTGCGCAAATTTGGAAGCAACACGCTCTTTGAAGTGGGAAGCAACGGATTTTGGTCGGTCTGGAGATCGATTTTGGCAGATCCCGCGATGCTGTTGCTTTTATTTTCTGCATTTCTTGCCGTTTTTTTCTCGGATATCGGACAAACGGTCTGCATGTTGATCGCGCTTGTCTGCACAGGTGCTGTGACGGTGCGATTTACCTCGGATATCGTTGCGCTGCATCGCACGGTTGCGCTTTATCGCGTACCGTCTACCTACGTTTTGCGCGAGGGACGAGTTTTTGAGATCTCCGCGCGGAGTGTCGTGCCGGGAGATATCGTTCTTTTGCAAAAGGGCGACGTTGTGCCTGCCGATTGCCGTATTCTTGATGTGGATGGAAGGCTTTGCACGCGCCTTGTTTGCCGTGACGGAATGGGACGGCGCACCGTCCTCGAGCAGGTTAAAAACGGAGATACGGTCTATCCCTACGAGAGCCGTGTGTTTGCTCCAAACTGCGAGAATATCCTATACGGAAAGAGCGAGATCATCGAGGGGACCGTGCGTGCGGTCATTACAGAGGTCGGTGATTATACCTACATCGGTGCGATGCAACGCTCGGTGCCTGTTGCTACGGAGGAGAGAGCAGCCCTGAAGCGAACTATGGCAGAGCTTCTTCCGTACCTGCGGATCTTGAGTCTGTTTTTGTTCGTTCTTCTCATTCCAATGACGATTATCGGACTTCTGACCGCTCCCGACGGGCAGGGCGCCATGCGCACCTTCTTGCCAATGGGGCTCCTTTGCGGACTTGGTGCGCAGAGCCTCCTGCTTTTGTTTTTCCATACTGTTCTTGCGAGAGGGTACCGTCGATGCATCCGCAAAAGCGATAGCCGTGCCGTTCCCAAATCGGTAGGTGCGATCGATAAGCTTGCGGATATGACCGATCTCATCATCCTTGGTCGTTCCGCGTCTTCGGACGGCATCATGCACCTTTACCGTGCTGCGCTCGGCAATGGAGAGGTTGCGCTTGACGCGCACGCACAGCCGCAGCTCGCTCCCCTGTGCGAGGCGCTTGAGCTTTTGTTTCGCGCACCTGCCGCAAGTCTTTCCGCATCGCAACAAAAATGCACCGTGCGAGACCTGGAGGATCCCGTACTGCGTGAGGAATTGCGCAGGATCAGCAAATACGATCTTGATATTCTCACGATCCGACTCAAACGCGCGACCGCGTATTATCAATCGGATCGGATCCTTTTGGAGGTTGAGTTCAAGGACCTGCATCAGCGCTATTGCTTTACCGACCGCGTGGGATTGCTTTATTCCTGTACCGATTACGAAAAGGACGGTCAGGTATATCCGCTTGATTCGGCGAACCGTGCGAATTTGATCCGATTCTTCGAGGCATCGGTCAAAGAGGGCGGACGTCCTACCATTATCATCCGTCAACACGGAGAACGCGCGGTTTTGCTTGGAATATTGAGCTGTCGTGAGCAGATGCAGCCCTTTTTGCCGTCCGTGCAGGAGGAGCTTGCGCAAAGCGGTGTCCGTGTGACCTACTTCTTGCCGACCGAGGATACCGAGACACGTAATTACGTCAATGCCGCCAAGCTGTTTGGCGCGGTCTGCTGCAAGAGCGAGCTTGAAGAGGGGGAGTCGCTGATCGATCGCTTTGCCGATCACCGTATCCTTCTTGGATTTACGGATAAAGAGATCCGTACCTTGATCCGTGCGTGCAAGCAAAAGGGATGCCGCATTGCGGTATGGGGCAGTCACGCGGAAGCCTCCTTGGTGCAGACCGAGGCGGATCTGCGCATTGCCACCGATCCCCTCACGGCAGATCTGCGACGCGCGGGTGGGGGATTGCAAAATTCCATTCCTGTGGAGAGCGGCTTCTTTGACGGACAGTACAGTCGAAGTCTGTCGTTGCACGCGAACCTGCTCCTCCCGCACGCCACGGAGCGCGGCGGTGGACTCGCATCCTTCTTGCACGCGTTGTCAGCGGCTCGCGCAGTACGCTTCCGTATGCGGCTTTTGTGCCGTTATTTTGCGATCATGCTGCCGTTCCGCATTGCGATGATCTTTTTCTCCGCGTGCTTTGGCACGGGCTTGATCTCGGGCGCGCAGCTTTTGTGGAGCGGACTCCTGTTCGATCTTTTTGCGTTACTGTGGATTTTGCGGACACCCATCTCGCAGGATCGCTTGCGTGAGCGGACTCGTCTTGACGAGCGCTTTTTATTCCAAACCGTTACGGACAAGGGAATGCTCCTGCCGTCTCTTCTGACCCCAACGGTGCTCTGTATTTATACGTTTATTTTCTCCTGCATCGGTTGGATCGGCGATGCGGCGGCGATCACCTATCATTTTTACTCTGTGCTCGCCGTGGAGGGGATCATCTTTTTCCGTTGCATGAGACGGGAAAACGCTTGGCGCTTTTCAAAGAGAGAGATGATCCTTTCAGCCGTCCTTCTCTTGCCGCCGCTTGCCATCACGGGACTGTCGTTCCTGCTTCCTGCGTTGCGAACGGCTTGTGAGCTTGGCGATTTTTCCATTGCCTCGATTTTATCTCTGCCTTTGGCACCGCTATTGTATTTTCTTTTTGTCAAGATAGCGCCAAAGCTTCGATTTGTCCGTAAAAAACGCAAATAAAACCCATCCCCCCGCATATAATCATAGTAGTATGATTAGATACGGGGGGATTTGATTATGAAGCGATACAGCACGGCGGATCTGCGCTGTCTGGAGATCATCAATTTATGCGACGGCACGAGACTCGGCTATGCGACGGATTTTGAGTTTGATAAGGAATGTGAGCGGATTTTGGCATTGGTCATCAAGGGAAGCACCGGCTTTTTCGGGATCGGGAAGTGTGACGATCTTGTCATTCCGTGGAATATGATCGAATGCATCGGGGAGGACACGATCCTGGTTCGTCTCACGCAAAAGGATCTTTCCTGCTGTGCCTGTACGCCGCAAAAGCATAAACGGTTTCACTTTTGATTGGGGAGATGGAAGGCTTTGTAATCGCTTGGGGAAAAGCCTGTTTCCTGCTTGAATACTTTACAGAAATACGCGGATGAGTTAAATCCGCAGCGCAGGGCGATCTCGGTCATGGAGAGGTCGCCCTTTTGCAATAGGTCGCAAGCGGCGCGGATCTTGACTGTGTTGAGATAGGAGATCAGTGTTACGCCCATTTGCCGTGAGAAGGAGCGACAGAGGTAGGAGCGGGAAAGATAGAAATGATCCGCGATCTCATCGATGTGCTCGATCTTATGGTAATTATCATTTATATAACAAAGGATCTGATTGAGGCGACTGTCGTGCTCCTGTGTTCCGATTGAGTCGCTTTTTTCTTCGGAGAAGAGAAGCAGTAGCTCCAAAAGATAGGCTGCAAGACGCTCGGGCTCTGCATCGGCTCGGTAGGCATTGTGGAGCGTGTAAAGCAGCTCGGCGACTCTTTCACGGCTTTTTACATCGGGACGGACGAGCTTGGGCTCAAAACCGCGTAGAAGATGCGCGGACATCGTGTCGGTGAAACAGGTCTTGAGGAAATCGTCGGAAAAATAGATCAGGATGCGATCCGCACCTTTTCCCGCGGTGCGGTGGAGCAGGTTTTTTGGGATCAAGACAAAGTCCCCCGCACTTGCACGAAAGAAGCTGTTTTCAATAAAATATTCGCGCTCGCCCGAGACGGTATAGTAGATCTCATAGGATTCGTGATGGTGCATAAAGGACATCGGGCGCTTGGAAACGGCACGCTCGACGTGAAAATCCTTGGTGGGGAAATATACGGTTTGCGGCAAGATTGATCCCTCCTTTGCTTTGCGGTTTTCTATATTATAGCTTTTTGGCTGACCTCTGTCAAGGCTGTTTTGTAAAAAATAGGGCAAAATATTGCAAATCAAATCCGAAGTATGCAAAATTTTGCTATAATATTGACTTTTTGGATGGTATAATGATGGCGTAAAATAAATTTGGAGGTATCGGTCATGTCTTATCAGGACAATTGTGCAAAGGACGTAAAGATCGCGTACATCGGCGGCGGATCCCGCGGCTGGGCATGGACGCTGATGAAGGACCTTGCAAAGGCAGAGGACGTTTCGGGCAGCGTATATCTTTACGATATCGACTTCGAGGCGGCAAAGAACAATGAGACCATCGGTAACCGTATTGAGATGGGAGAATGGAAGTACGTTGCGGCTCCCACCATCGGCGAAGCGCTCACGGGTGCGGATTTTGTCATTGTTTCCATTCTTCCCGGTACGTTTGACGAGATGGAGAGCGACGTTCACGCTCCCGAGAAGTATGACGTTTATCAGCCTGTAGGAGATACTACCGGCCCCGGCGGATTTTTCCGTTCGCTCCGCACCGTTCCCATGATGCAGGAGATCGCGCGCGCCGTTCGTGAATTCTGTCCCAAGGCTTGGGTCATTAACTATACCAATCCCATGGCGGTCTGCGTACACGCGCTTTATAAGGAATTTCCCGAGATCAAGGCATTCGGCTGCTGCCACGAGGTGTTTGGTACGCAGAAGCTCTTGGCACAGGCGTTCAACGAGTTCAAGGGCGAGGATGAGATCTCTCTTGAGCATGGTGAGGACGATTATACCAAGAAGGTATGCGTGAACGTCATTGGTGTTAACCACTTCACTTGGTTGACGAGCGCACGCTACAAGAACTACGATCTGTTCCCGATCTATACTGATTTTGCAAGGAAATATCACAAGACGGGATACGTCAGAGACCTTCCCGAGAACTGGATGAACAACGCATTCAAGTCCGCGGCGCGTGTCCGTCTCGACCTCTTCCTCAAGTACGGCTACATTGCGGCAGCAGGTGACCGTCATCTGGTAGAGTTCATGGATAAGGAGGATTACCTCTACGATCCCGCAAACGTCCGTCAGTGGTCCTTCGGTCTTACCACCGTTGCATGGAGAAAGAACGATCTCAAGGAGCGCCTTGAGAAGAGCAAGCGTCTGCTTTCGGGAGAAGAGAAGTTTGAGATCAAGGCAAGCGGTGAGGAGGGCGTACGTCAGATCCGCGCGCTCCTGGGACTTGGCAACCTCGTTACCAATGTCAACCTCCCCAACTACGGTCAGATCCCCAATCTGCCTCTCGGCACTGTTGTAGAGACCAACGCGGCATTCCGTAACGATTCGGTTCAGCCCGTATGTGCAGGCGAGATCCCCGCGGAGATCTATCCTCTCATCAGCCGCATCGCGGAGGAGAACAATGAGACTGTTGAGGTTGCGTTTGCACGCGATCTGAAGCAGGGCTACGAGGTCTTTGCAAAGGGACATTTGCTCAAGACACTTAACGACGAACAGAAGCGCGAGCTCTTTGCGACCATGTACGAGAATACCAAGGAATATCTCACCGAATACAAGGCTTGATTTCTTGATAAATACTTGACAAGTGTAGTAAAAAATGTTAAGATATGGGTGGTTAGCTACCCATATCTTTTTTAATTTCCGGAGGTGAAGCATGGAAAAAAGACCGTTGTCATTGGAAGAGATCGATCCCAATTTTAAGCTTGTGACCGAGATCGGCGAGGCGGATGCCGTTTTTTACGATGTGATGGACGAGCCGTTTGAAAAATACGGATTTTATAACTGCTCTCGGGAAGAGGGCTATAAGAGATTGCCCGATGAGATCGCGCAAAATGTCAATGCGGGTGTTGCAGAGCTGTACCGTCATACGGCGGGGGGGCGCGTGCGCTTCTCGACCGATTCGCGTTATATCGCCATTCGTGTGCAGATGCCAAAGATCCACCACCATCCTCATATGCCACTGTCGGGCGGAGCGGGCTTTGATCTTTACGTTGACGATCCCACAACAGGAGACAGCCGCTACTGCAAGGCAAAATTTTTTCCGCAGGTAGGAGCCAAGGACGGTTTTGTTGGCAAGATCACCTTCCCAACGCGTAAAATGCGCCATTTTACACTTTATTTTCCAAATTACAACGAGGTCGATGCGGTCTATCTTGGCTTGCAGAAGGATGCCTCGCTTGGAGGCGGTGTAAAATACCGCAATGATGCACCCGTTGTCTTTTACGGATCCTCCATTACCCAGGGCGGATGCGCGTCCAGACCGGGCAACGCGTACGTCAACGTGGTTGGCAGACGGCTTGGCTTGGATATTCTCAATCTCGGCTTTTCCGGAAGCGGAAGAGGCGAGGATGTGATCGTGGATTATATGGCAAAGCTGCCCATGTCCGCATTTATCTGTGATTACGACCACAACGCCCCCAATGCGGAGCATCTCAAAAAGACACATCTCAAGCTTTATCGGAGGATCCGCGCCGCGCATCCCGATATTCCGTTCGTGATAATGTCCAAGCCCGACTTCAATTTTTCGCTCTCAAAGCCGTGTGAAAATTCGCTCCGCCGTGACGTGATCTACGAGACCTACCGTCAGGCGATCCTTGAGGGGGACGAAAACGTCTATTTTGTAGATGGCGAGAGTCTGTTTTGCGGGAAATACGAGGATATGTGTACGGTGGACGGAACGCATCCGAATGATCTTGGCATGGCGCTCATGGCAGATGCCGTTGAGGCAACGCTTCGCCGAATTCTGCTTTGCAATTACATTTAATAAGAAAGGTCACATCGATCAAACACAAAAAGTCTGTCCACCATTCAATTGAATGGCGAACAGACCAATAAGACTGTTATACCCAAAACTTTTTTAACTTTTGAAAGAGATGTGGGGAAGCTTTTTAAAGCTCCCCCACATCTCTTTCATTATATCAAACCCTTTTCGCGCTTCCATTCGAGGAATTCCTCGTAGGTGCCCGTGTGGTCGAGGATCCCTTCGGGGGTGATCTCGATGATGCGATTTGCGACCGTGTTGATCAGCTCGTAGTCATGCGAGGTAAAGAGGATATTACCCTTGAAGGCGGAAAGCCCATTGTTGACCGCACTAATCGACTCAAGATCGAGGTGATCGGTGGGCTGATCGAGAAGCAGGAAGTTGGAGCCAAAGAGCATCATGCGAGCGAACATACAACGCACCTTCTCTCCACCCGAGAGAACGTTGACGGGCTTGAATACGCTTTCGTTGGAGAAGAGCATACGACCGAGGAAGCCGCGCAGATAGGTCTCGGTGGTCTCCTTGGAATATTGCGCGAGCCAATCGATGATGCTCATGGTGCAGCCGTTGAAATAGGGCGTGTTGTCGTGCGGAAAATAGGATTTTGTAATGCTGACACCCCATTTGAAGTCACCGCTGTCGGGGGTATCCTCCTCCATGAGGATGCGGAAGAGGGCAGTGATCGCCATTTCGTTGCCGACGAAAGCGATCTTTTCGTCTCTTCCAACCGTGAAGGAGAGATTTTTGAAGAGATCAACGCCGCCGACACGCTTGGAGAGATCGTTGACGAACAGAATATCCTTTCCTGCGATGCGGTCCATATCAAAGCCAATGAACGGATAGCGGCGGGAGGAGGCGGGGAGCTCCTCGATCGAGAGCTTATCGAGCAGCTTGCGGCGGGAGGTCGCTTGACGGGATTTGGATTTGTTTGCCGAGAAGCGCGCGATAAAGGTTTGCAGCTCGCGGATCTTTTCCTCTGCCTTGCGGTTTTGCTGCTTGATCATGCGCTGAATGAGCTGGCTCGATTCATACCAGAACTCGTAGTTACCGACGTACATTTTAATGCCGTTGTAGTCGATGTCCACGATGTTGGTACAAACGTCATTGAGAAAGTGACGGTCGTGAGAAACGACTAAAACGGTGCCAAAGTAGTCGGCAAGGAAGTCCTCAAGCCAAGTGATCGCGGTCAGATCAAGACCGTTGGTCGGCTCGTCGAGCATAATGATATCGGGATTGCCGAAGAGTGCCTGCGCAAGCATGACCTTGACCTTTTCGCTTTCCTTGAGAGACGACATCTCCATATAAAGCTGATCGTCGGTCATTCCAAGACCTTGAATGAGCTTGGAGGCATCGGATTCCGCCTCCCAACCGTTCATTTCGGCAAATTCCGCCTCCAATTCGGATGCGCGAATGCCGTCCGCCTCGGTGAAATCCTCCTTTTCATAGATCGCGTCCTTCTCCTTCATGATCTCATAGAGCTTTTTGTTGCCCATGATGACCGTGTCGAGAACCGTATAGCTGTCAAACGCGAAGTGATCCTGACGAAGCACCGACATACGCATGGTCTCGGGGATCGATATCTCACCCGTTGCAGGCTCAAGCTCGCCGCAGAGAAGCTTGAGGAAGGTAGATTTTCCCGCACCGTTGGCGCCGATAATGCCGTAGCAGTTACCGGGGGTGAATTTGAGGTCAACGTCCTTAAAAAGCAATTGACCGCCGAAATGGAAGCTGAGATTGGAAATTGTGATCATGATTACCGCCTTTTTGCGTTATTTGTTCTTTTGTGTGGGATCAGCACGCAGGTGCTATACGACAACTTCTACAATTATATCATAAATTGCAGGGTTGTCAAGAGTGGAGTAGCTTTATTTTTTGCTTTTTCGGTAATTGAGCGGAGAGACCCCGAAATGCCTGCGGAATGCGCGGGAAAAATAGAACTGATCGCAGTAGCCGAGCCGCTCGCTGATCTTTGCGATGCTGCGGTCGGTATAGCAGAGCTGTCCGCAAGCCTCGGACATGAGAAGCGCATCAATATAGCTTGCTACCGATTGTCCGACCTCATTACGAAAGCAGAGAGAGAGCTTGGAAGGGGAGAGAAAACACGCCTGTGCTACCTTGGCGACCGTCAGCTTTGCGGAAAGATGCGAGGTGATGTAGCCGATGGCGGTTGCGACAGTCGTGGAATGTGCGGCGTTTTGGGATAGTTGATCCCGTCCCATTTCCAAAAAACGCGAGACAACGGCAAAAAGCTCGCTTTTGAGTGTGAGGTGGTCGATCGGCTCGGTGGAAAGATAAAGATTTTTGAGACGTTCGGTTTCGATGACGTCGAAGGGAAGACGGTAAAGCTGATCGAGATTGGAGAAAAGATCGGTCTGCGTGCTCTCGGAGCGGAGCTTGACGTGGAAGAAGAGCTTGGTCACGCTGTCTGTTCCGTAAAAGCCGCATTTCGCGCCGCAGGGAGCAAGGTAGACGTAGCCGGGCTCCAAGCGAAGAGAGGTGCGATCGGTAAGGAGCATACCGCTGCCGCCAATGACAAAATACAAGCGACTGTCGGGTGAGTAAAGGGGCTTTTGGTGCCACGTTTCGTCTGTTGTAACAAATCCCGACTGCATGACGATCAGATCAAATGAATTTGCCAAGCCCTGAAAGAGCGGCTGCTTGAGTATCTCCATCTTTTCTCTCCTGTAAAAAGTCCATAAAATAGATCCAAAAATCCATTGAAAACAGCTTGTTTTTGTGTTATTCTTTAAAAAAGCACATATTTGATATTAGTATATCACAATGCTTGAAAAAGTCAATAGGAGGATGAAAAAATGAGTTCTTACGTTCGTAAAAAAACACCGGGGGATACCGAATGGTTTGTGCATGACCGCTTCGGTATGTTTATCCACTTCGGTCTTTACGCGCTTCCCGCACGCCATGAGTGGATCAAAACAAGGGAGTTTATTTCCGAGGAAAAGTATCAAAAATACTTTGAACATTTCAATCCCGATCTGTTGGATGCGCGAGAGTGGGCAAAAAAGGCGAAGGCGGCGGGAATGAAATATGCCGTTCTGACCGCGAAGCACCACGAGGGCTTTTGTTTGTTCGATAGCCAATACACCGACTATAAGTCCACCAATACGCCTTGCGGCAGAGATTTGGTCCGTGAATACACCGATGCCTTCCGCGCGGAGGGACTCAAGGTCGGTTACTATTATTCGCTCATCGATTGGCATCACCCCGATTTCACGATCGACAAGATCCATCCGCGTCGCAATGATGCAGATGCAGAGGAGCAGGATCGCGGACGTGATATGAGAAAATACGCGCAATATATGCGTGATCAGGTGACCGAGCTGCTCACCAACTACGGAAAGATCGATATTCTTTGGACCGATTTCTCCTATCCTGCCATGGAAAATGCTCCCGCGTGGATGAAATGCAGAGGCGGAAAAGGCAAGGACGAGTGGGAGAGCGAAAAGCTGATCGCCACCATCCGTGCGTTGCAGCCCGATATCATTCTCAATGATCGCGCACAGATTCCGCAGGACCTTGTCACGCCCGAGCAGGAAAGAGACCCTTCCAACTATACGCTTCGCGACGAGGAAACGGGCGAATACTACACATGGGAGAGCTGTCAGACCTTCTCGGGCTCTTGGGGCTATTTCCGCGACGAGCAAACGTGGAAAACGCCTCCCATGCTGATCCGTTTGCTGGTCAAGACCGTTGCAAACGGAGGCAATCTGATCATGAACGTCGGTCCCACCGCACGCGGATTTTTTGATGACCGTGCCAATGCCGCGCTTGACGTTTACGCCGATTGGATGAAATACAATTCCCGCTCGATCTACGGCTGTACGATGGCAGAACCCGAATTTAAGGTTCCGGACGGTGCCTACCTCACGCAGAGCGAGGATGGCAAGCGCCTTTATATCCATCTCATGGATTTTCCGTTCCACCGTATTTCGATTGAGGGCCTTTCCACCGATCAGATCGATTACGCGCAGTTCCTCTATGACGGAAGCGAAGCCTTCTATGAGACCAAGACCTACACGACCGCAGCAGGCAAGGCACTTCCTCCCAAAACCACGTTCCAAGTTCCCGCTATGGCGTTTGAAAAGCTCAACGTCGTCATTGAGGTCCTCCTCAAATAAAAGAAAAAAACGCACCGTCAGGTGCGTTTTTTCTTATCTTTTCCTCTGTGCGGCTCTGCACTCGGGGCAGACGTAGTGTACGGTGAGGTTGTAGGTCTCGATCTCAAAGCCAAGCGTTTCCTCGATGGAGCTTGAGAGAGAGGGGAGATGCAGGTCGCTGATCTTGCCGCAGTGGTCGCAGAGGAGATGGTCGTGCGGCTCAACGATCTTGTCAAAGCAATCTGCTGTGCCGTCGATGTGCAGGCGGTTGATCATACCCGCCTCGTGCATTGCGTTGAGGTTGTTGTAGATGGTCGCCATGGCAATGGTGGGCATTTTGAGCTTTGCCAAAAAGAAGATCTCATCCGCCGTGAGATGACGGTCAGAGTGGTTAAGGATGTCTAAAATAAGCTGTCTTTGCTTGGTCATGTTACGTATTTCCGCCTTTTTTGTCGAATTAGAATCATTCTAATTCCATTATATGACAAAATCCCCCTTTTGTCAATGTTTTTTCTTAATTTTTTAAAAATAAAATGAATTTCAGAAAAAACACTTCTCAAAAGGAGGATTTTATGGTAAAATAATATGGTAAAGATATCAGCCCATCTGATCGGGAAGCTTTTTGCCGCCAAGCAGGTGGAAATGCAGGTGCTTGACCGATTGGCAACCGTCCTCGCCGCAGTTGGTAATCACACGGTAGCCGTTGGTAAGTCCCTCGGCTGCGGCGATCTTGGGGATTGCCTTGAAAATGTCGGCAACGACCGAGGCGTTTTCACCGGTTACCTCGTTGGCAGATGCGATGTGGCACTTGGGAACCACCAGAACGTGGACGGGCGCCATTGGGTTGATATCACGAAACGCGTAAACGGTTTCATCTTCAAATACCTTCGCGGAGGGAATGTCTCCCGCGATGATCTTACAAAACAGACAGTCGGACATAGCTGTAGATCCTTTCTTCGGTTGGATTTTCGGTATCTTCAGTATACACCAAAAATCTCTGATTGTCAACGATTTTTCGGGAGGTTTTTCATGCAAGTGGATCAGATGGAGCTTTGGACTCGTCTTGCGGCAACGTCCAAAACGGTTGTGCTTTACGGCATGGGGAACGGTGCGGACAAGATTTTGCGCATTTGTGAGGAGAAGGGCATTGCGGTGAGTGACGTATTTGCCAGCGATGGCTTTGTGCGCGGGCAGATCTTTCACGGTAAGCGAGTCCTCTCATGGAGTGAGGCAAAGGAAAAGTACGGAGCTGAAAACCTCATTGTTCTGCTTTCCTTCGGCTCGTCCCGTCCCGAGGTGTTGGAGCTGATCCGCCGTGTGGCAAGCGAGGCCGAGCTTTACGCGCCCGACGTTCCCGCGTTCGGTGACGGCGTGATCGATGCCGATTTTTTTAAGAAAAACGAAAAAAACATTCAAGCGGCGCGCGCGCTTTTTACGGATGATGAGTCGCTCATGATCTATGATAAGGTGTGGGAATATAAAAAAACAGGCAGGATCGAGCCGCTGCTTGAGGCGGTCAGCGATCCAGACAAGGTCATGCATGAGATCATACGTCCCGAGGAGATCTCCTCGTATGCAGATCTTGGTGCTTATACGGGAGATACGGTCAGAGAGCTGCTTTTCTATGCCAACGGAGCCGTGCGAGAGGTCTGGGCAATGGAGCCCGATGCAAGAAGCTTCAAAAAGCTTTCCGCATATGCGGAAGGGGAGACGCGCGCCAAGGTCGAGCCGTTTTGTCTCGGCGCATGGTCGCACCGCGAGACACTTTGCTTTGACGGAAGCGGCAATCGAAACGCATCTATGGAGGTCAACCGATCCGCATCGCTTGCTGATCGCAAATTCAAGGCGGTAACCGTTGAGGGTGAGGCACTTGACACGCTTCTTGACGGCAGAACGGTCGATTACATCAAATACGACGTGGAAGGCTCGGAGTATGAGGCGATCATGGGCTCTCGCGCAACCATCGAACGCTGCTATCCGACTCTGCTCGTTTCACTTTATCACCGAAATGAGGATCTCTTCAGACTTCCGCTTCTTTTGCACGAGATGTTTCCCGATTATCAAGGGATCTATCTTCGCCGATTTGGCGGAATTCCCGCATGGGATCTCAACCTATATCTGACACGCCAACCGCGTGTCCTCTGATGAAAGGAGGATCAACTTGGAAAAGAAAAAAATGAAAATTCTGATTCTTTCCTGCAACACGGGAGAGGGACATAATACCGCTGCACGCGCGATCGCGGAGCGCTGTGAGGCAGAGGGGCATGAAGCACAGGTTGTGGATTTTTTGGGACTTGGCAGAAAGCATTCCAGTGCCTTCATCAGTAATTTTTACATTCGTTTGGCAAAGTATTTTCCGTACGTTTTCGGATTTTTCTACAATGCCATGCTTCTCATCAGCCGCACGTTTTATATCGGTCATTCCATCGTATATTGGCTCAACGCACGGATCGCACCGAGGCTTGGGGAGTATCTCAAGCAAAATCACTTCGACGCGGTCGTCATGACGCATATGTTTCCCGCGGATGCCATTGCGCGCTTGAAGCATAAAGGCGTTGAGACACCTTTGTCGATCATGGTCGCCACCGATTACACCTGCTATCCCTTTTTGGAGGAGGCGGTCTGCGACTACTACGTTCTGGCGCACGAGGATCTCATGCCCGTGTACGCCAAGCGAAAGATCCCCGTGGAAAAGCTCTGTCCGTTTGGCATTCCCGTGAGTATGCGCTTTGCCAACCGCCCCACAAGACAGGAGGCAAGGGAGCACCTCGAAATTGCGCAGGATGAGCCATGCTATCTCGTCATGGGAGGCAGTATGGGTGCGGGCAGAATGAAAAAATTTGCCAAAAAGCTTTCGGATACCGTTAAGGAAGGCAAGATCTTAGTCATTTGCGGAAAGAACGAACGCCTACGCGCGGAGATGGAGCAGATGCTCGCGGATCGCAAAAACGTGCGCATCATCGGCTTTACCACAGAGATCCCGTATTATATGTCTGCGTGTGACGTCCTTTATACAAAGCCGGGCGGCTTGACCTCGACCGAGGCATTGGTCTGCCACACGCCTACCGTCCACACCGCGGCGATCCCCGGATGCGAGACCGATAATCTGATCTTTTTCCGCGATAACGGTCTTGCGATCCCCGCAAAAAGACAGAAAAAGCAGATCGAGGCAGGCTACAGGCTTGCAAACGATCCCAAGCTGCGCGCAGAGATGCAGGAGGCACAGATGCGCATGGCAAAGCCCGATACCACCTTGGAGATCCTTCGCCTGATCGAGGAAAAGAAGAGATCTTGAATAAAAAAGGAGATGCAATTGCATCTCCTTTTTTATGCTCTGTTGCGGTAGACCTGCGGTGAAACACCGATCTCGCGCTTGAATATGCGGCTGAAAAATTGCGCATCCTGATAACCGACCATTGTGCCGATCTGCTTGATCGCCATGTCCGTGCCGCGCAAAAGGTCGCAGGCGGTGCGGATACGGAGCTTGATGAGATATTCGGACGGCGGCATTCCCATTGCCTTTTGAAAGACTGTAATATAGCGGGAATTGCACAGTCCCTCCATTTTGGCAAGCTCGGGGATGCGAATGGGCTTGTGGTAGAAGGCGTGGATGTGGCGAAGGGAGCGCTCGAGTGGATGCTTTTGTGTATCCCGATCAACTGTGCTTGCCAGCCGTAGTAAAAGCTGCTCTAAAACGCAGGCGAGCTCCTGATGCTGCAATTGTCCTCTTGCATTGAAGATATCAAACATCTGCAAAAAGGCGGCGGAAAGAGAGGAGGATTGCTCGGTTCTGAAAAGCGCGGGGAGAGGAGACAGCTGACATTCTCTTAAAAAACGCTCTGCGTATGAGCCCGTAAAATGTACCCATAAATAGGAAAGAGGAGCCTCGCCCCGATAAACGTAGCGATAGTGATAGTGCGGAGGGAAGAGGATCACGTCCCCAGTGCCTACGTTGTGCTCTCCGTCGGGGAGCGTGAGGCGCATGGTGCCGCTCGTCATCAATATCATATAATAATCCTCTCTGCCACCCGGATTGTCGGTCGTGAAGGGGAAGGAGGTCGACAGATTACCCGCGCAGTTGACTGTGAGAGGATATTCCTCAGAGGAGAGACTACAGGCATTGAGCGCTAAGGCGGGGAGGGAATCGTCAAACGCGTAATAGTAGCAGGTGTTCATCAGTTTTTTCTCCGTGACAATAAAATAGTCCACTCGATATCTAAAATAATCTATAGACAAGATCTCAAGGCTATTATATAATACAACTGTGTGAAAGTCAATAGATTTCGAAAAAAGAGGAGATTATATGAAAAACGGACAGCAACAGATGCAAGAGGTGCTCACTACCTATTTTGGAGACGGCGTGCGCTCCTGCGAGCCGTACGGCAACGGACATATCAACGATACGTATCTTGTCACGACGGCGGAAAAACGATATATTTTGCAACGCATGAACACCGTTGTCTTTCCAAAACCCGAGGAGCTGATGCAAAATATCCTCGGTGTGACCGACCATATCCGCAAAAAGGTGACCGAGGCAGGGTTACCTTCCGACCGTGCGACCTTGACCGTCGTTGCGACGCGTGATGGGAAGGACTTTTATCGCGACAGCACCGACGGGTATTGGCGCGTTTATGATTTCGTTGAGGGAACGGTTGCGCGAGATGCTGTGGAGAATGCCGAGGACTTTTACATCTGTGCCAAGGCGTTTGGTGAGTTTCAGCAATATATGGCAGATTATCCTGCCGAGCAGCTCTTTGAGACGATACGTGATTTCCATAATACGCCCAAGCGTTATGAAAATCTGATGAACGCGGTTGCCCGTGACCGTTGCGGTCGTGTTTCGTCGGTACACCGCGAGATTTTGTTTGCACGCGCAAGAGAATGCTTTTGCCATACGCTTGAGGATGCGCATCTGTGCGATAGAATTCCGCTTCGCGTTACACACAATGATACCAAGCTCAATAACATTTTGTTTGATGCCCAAACGGGAGCGGCGACCTGCGTGATCGATCTGGATACTGTTATGCCGGGCTATTCGGTCAACGATTTTGGTGATTCGATCCGCTTTGGCGCAAACACTGCGGCGGAGGATGAGACAGATCTTTCCCGCGTATCCTTAGATCTTACGCTTTTTGAGGCATATGCGCGCGGCTTTCTTGAGGGCTGCGGAGGGCGCTTGACCGAAACCGAGATCGAGATGCTGCCGGTCGGTGCCGTTATGATGACTCTGGAATGCGGTATGCGCTTCCTTACCGACTATCTTGAGGGAGACGTTTACTTCAAGATCCACCGTCCCACGCACAACCTTGACCGTGCGCGCAATCAATTTGCCTTGGTTGTCGATATGGAGCGTAAAATGTCAAAAATGAAGGCGATCGTTAGAAAGCTCAAGTAACACACTAACCTAAACGGACAAGGTATGTGAAAAAGGAGCACGAACGAAGATGTTCGTGCTCCTTTTTACGGTAAATCGCGTATCAGGGCATAAAGTTGGTCACGTCGTTAAAGTTGCCTTGGGGAGCCTCAATTGATACGCCGCCGATGTTTGCGATCTTGGAGGTGGAAACGGCACTGCAAGCAATTCCTTCAACGGTATAGTCGAACTCGGTGATGATATCCCCCAATTCTCCCTGTGCGTCAAAGTATACCTTGTAGGATACGTCCTCAACACCCTGCAGCTTGTCGCCAAGTGCGGTGCTCTTCATAAAGGTGGTGTACTCCTCGCCGCTGACGATAAACTGAATGTAGTATTTCTCACCCTCCTGCTGGAATCTGACGTCCTTAAACCAAGCCTCGGGAATGTTCATCAGGGCACTTTCACCGGTTGCGCCGTCGGGCATATACTTATCTACCATCTCGGCATAGGTGATATTCGCCTTGTTGCGTGCCGTGTTGGTGATCACGTAGACCCACTCGCCAACGTACCAGGTCTCCATGTTGACACTGGATTCCATGTCGTTTGCGAGCTTGACGTAGTTGTCCTGACCGTTGATCTTGGAGAGCAGAACCTGATTCATTGTGACAGTCTGACCTTGGGCGGACATGGTAATGACTTGGGTGGTTGTCATCTCGTAGTTGGTAAGTCCCTTTACCTTTGCGAGCGCCGCACTGTAGAGGTCCTGGGGAGTCTTGCCGTTCAGCGTCGCAACGCCCTTGCCATCGGAATTGTCATCCTCATCGTCGCAGGCTACCTGAGTAAACGCAGAGCAGCAGATAAGGGCGAGGCAGAGCAAAATGGACAAAAGCTTTTTCATGATTTTTCTCCTTTGATAATTTTTTGGATACAAGCATATTTTACACCCATTTTTTTGGTTTGTCAACTCTTTTGCTCGCTTCCAAGCGCATCTTTTAGAATTTCAAGGGCATTTTTTTCAATGCGAGAGACGTAGGAGCGAGAAATGCCGAGTATCTGCGCCACCTCTCGTTGGGGCATGGGCTCGCCGCCACCAATGCCGTAGCGCATGGTCAAGATCTGCCGCTCGCGCGCGTTGAGCCGCGTTTCGAGCAGGCGGAGCATCTTGCCTGTGAGGATCTTTTTGTCGATCTCCTCGGCAATGTCCTCATCCGAGCTGATGACGTCAATGTAGGTCAGGGGATTTCCGTCACGATCCACGTCGATCGTTTCATTGATGGAGACCTCTGCGGCAAGCTTCTTTTGCGAGCGAAAATGCATCAAAATCTCGTTTTGAATACATTTGGAGGCGTAGGTGGCAAAGCGCGCACCGTTTTCCACGCGGAAGGTATCCACCGCCTTGACAAGTCCGATGGTGCCGATCGAGACAAGATCCTCGGGATTGCGCGCGGAGGTATAGTATTTGCGTACGATGTGCGCGACCAAGCGAAGATTGTGCAAAATGAGCTTTTGTCGCGCTTCCTCATCCCCCTTGGCGGCAAGGTGGAAATATTCGCGCTCCTCCTTGGCGTGAAGTGGAGGCGGAAAGCTTTGCGGCGTGCTGATCCCCAAGATCAAGTGTAAAATACGTGTCAGAAATGCAAAAAGCGTCAGAAACATATCTCTCCTCCGTTCGATTTCATTCCTTCTCACTCTATGAGCGCCTCGCGCTATTTTTGCTTGTACCGCAAAAAATCTTGACAGGGAAGGAATTCTGTGATATAATTCGATGGAAGAATTTTGAGAAAGGATCGGATGAAAAATGAAAACAGGATTGATCGGAAACGCGGTCGTCGGACAGAGCGGAGGACCTACGGCGGCAATCAACGCGACGCTGGCAGGTGTTATTCGCGGTGTGCTTGAGGGCTGTCACGGCGGCGCGATTCGGACACTTTACGGAATGCGTAACGGTGTTGAGGGACTCTTGGAGGAGCGGTTGATCGATCTGAACGCATATTTTGATACGGAAGAAAAGATCAAGCTGCTGGAGCATACTCCTGCGGCGGCACTCGGCTCCTGCCGCAAAAAGCTCCCCGATCCCGAAAAGGATCTTGCTTTTTATGAAAAAATGATCGCGATCTTCAAGAAATACGATATCCGCTATTTCTTCTATATCGGCGGAAACGATTCGATGGATACCGTTGCAAAGCTTTCGGCATACACCAAGGCACACGATTATGAGATGATCGTTATGGGAGTACCGAAGACGATTGACAACGATCTTGTCGGTACCGACCACACTCCCGGCTTTGGCTCGGCGGCAAAATATATTGCTTGCACGACGCAGGAGATCATCCGCGATTGTGCGGTCTATCGGATCCCGGCGGTCACCATTATTGAGATCATGGGACGTGATGCGGGCTGGCTCACGGCTGCATCGGCAATCGGCAGAGCGGTCAACGGCATCGAGCCCGATCTCGTCTATCTCCCCGAGCGTGTATTTGATCTCGATCGCTTCTTTGCAGATGTGCGTACAGCGCTTGCAAAGCATCCAAACGTCGTCATTGCCGTTTCCGAGGGCATCCGCTTTGCAAACGGTCGGTACGTTGGTGAGGGAACGCAGACAGGGGCGGTCGACGTGTTCGGACATGCCTATCTCGCCGGTACGGGCAAAGCGCTCGAGCAAGCGATCAAGGCAGAGATCGGGTGTAAGGTTCGCTCGGTAGAATTGAATTTGCCGCAGCGCTGTGCGGCGCATCTGGCATCCGCTACCGATCTGTGCGAGTCTGTTTCCATCGGTCGTGCGGCGGTCAAGGCTGCGGGCGAGGGCGTGACGAGACAGATGATGACGGTTGCGAGACGGGCGGGCGATCGCTACGAGCTTGAGATCTCTCATGCTGATGTTTCCGAGATCGCAAACAAGATCCGCTTTGTGGATGATGCGTTTATCAACGAGGCGGGCAACCACGTCACCGATGCGTGCTGTCAATACCTGCTTCCTCTGATTCAAGGAGAGGCAGAGGCGTTCTTTGAGAACGGACTTCCCAAGCATATCATTCTTTGAGCATAAAAAGCATAGAAGCTTGGCGTAATACTCTTAATGGAGTATCACGCCAAGTTTTTTTTAAAAAACTCTTGACAAAACAAATACTTCGTGATATGATGTATTACGTAAGGAGGAGTATTGCATGGATATTCAATTAAAGAGAGGGTTGCTCGACGTATGCGTGTTGGCGGCAATCAAGGACAAGGATTCATACGGATATCAGATCATCAAGGATATCAAGCCGTATATCGAGATGTCGGAATCCACGCTTTACACGATATTAAAGCGTTTGGAGCTTTCGGGAATGCTGACGGTGCGTACCTCCGAGCATGGAGGACGGCTGCGAAAATATTATCACATCACCAAAGCGGGGCTTGGACGTATTGAGGATTTCAAGAACGAGTGGCGCGAGGTGATGGCGATCTATCAATTTGTAAACAAGGAGGATACGAAACGTGCGTAAGCAAGAATTTTTGGATGCGTTGGAACGGGAATTGGCAAGGCTACCGCAAAAAGAGGTCGAGGAGCGTCTTGCGTTTTATGGGGAGATGATCGACGATCGGATCGAGGATGGACTTGCGGAGGAGGATGCCGTTGCGGCGATCGGCTCTGTGCGCGAGATCGCCGAGCAGATCATTGCGGATATTCCGCTTGCAAGGCTCGCAAAGGAAAAGATCAAGCCCAAAAGAAAGATGAAGACGTGGGAGATCGTGCTTTTGGCGGTGGGCTCTCTTGTTTGGATCCCCTTGGGTATTTCTGCCGTTGCGGTGATCCTCTCGCTTTACGTTGTTCTTTGGGCGTTGATCGTTACCGTTTGGGCTGTCTTTGTCGCTTTGGCGGCTTGCGGAGCAGGAGGCACTGTGGCAAGCATTGGCTTTGCCTTGGGTGGCAACGGACTTGTGGGACTTGTCGTGCTTGGTGCGGGTCTTGTTTCGGCGGGCATTGCAATCCTTCTGTTCTTTGGCTGCCTTGCGGCAACGAAGGGCATTGCGTGGCTTACCAAAAAAATTACGCTTGGCATCAAAAAAGCGTTTGTGAAATAAGGAGGTAGTAGGATGAGCAAAGCAAAGATAATATGGTTGATCGTGGCTGTGGCACTTATCGTTGTCGGTGCGGTCTCATTCGTTTGGGCGATGAGTGCGAACGGATGGGATTTTACCAAGCTGAGCACCGCAAAATACGTCACGAATACCTATGAGCTTGACGCGGATTTTGAGAATATATCGATCAATACCAACACCGCAGACGTGATCTTTTTGCCGTCCGATAGCGAACAGGGCAGAGTTGTTTGCTATGAGGCTGACAACGAGAGGCATACGGTCACCGCAACGGGTGGCACGTTGACTGTGCGTGTGGTCAAGAATAAAGCATGGTACGATTATATCGGCTTCAATTTTGATACGCCCAAGCTGACTGTTTATCTGCCAAAGAGCGAATATGGCAGGATCACGGTGGAGAATAACACGGGAGACGTTTCCATACCGAAGAGCTTCGGCTTTGTGAGTATGGATATCGCAACGGATACGGGAGACGTCAGGTGTGATGCATCCGTTTTGGAATCGCTCAAGATCGAAACGGATACAGGAGACGTCAATCTGGCAACCCTTTCCGCGGGCTCGGTAAGTGTCATGACCGACACGGGCGACGTTGGAATGTATTCCGTGAACGCGCTCCGTGACGTAGGCATCGAGACCGACACGGGCAAGGTTGCTTTGACAGGCGTGAACTGCAAGAGCGTTGTGATTGAGAGCGATACGGGCGATGTTTCCTTGGAGAGCGTGATTGCTACAAATCGCTTTTCCATTGATACCGACACGGGCGACGTTGCGCTGATCAACAGTGATGCCGCGGAAATATTCATTGAGACCGAAACGGGAGACGTGACGGGAAGCTTGCTTTCGGGAAAGACGTTTGTCACCGATTCCGATACGGGCGACATCAGTGTTCCCGCGTCCGTGACGGGCGGCAGATGCGAGATTATTACCGATACGGGTGATATTACCGTTCGTGTCAATCAGTAAGATGCAAAAGGAGTACGGGCAAATGCGCGTACTCCTTTTTGTTATTCAAAATTCTTCAGTTGGGGCGCGAGCTTCTTGAGATAATCGTCGGAGAGAAGCTCGGTGGGGGAGATATCGACAAGCTTTATGGGAGAATTCTTGTCGGTAATCTTATCAATGACCATGTGCCGCAGGGAGGACAGGATAGTCGGCTCGATCCAATAGGAGAATTGCGCGTCGGGAAGCTCCTTTTCCAGCTTGCGGAGACGGAGGTAGAGGGGAAGTCCGTCGGATTGATCGTGCCAAAGATCTGCAAAAACGTAGTCAAAGCACTCCTTTTTGGCATCCTTTTTCAGATAATCAAATGCATCCGCCCGTACGATCCTGACCTTTTCCTTATTCGGGAACTGCGGGAGAATGATCTTGCAAAAGAGTGAGATGACCTCATCATCCTTTTCCACGACCGTAATGCTTTCCACGTCGTCCTTCTCGCTGACCATAAACGCATAGTAGCCAAGCCCCAATCCAAGAGTCAGCACCCTCCCGTGCGCCTTTGCGAGAGGCTCCTTCATGGTTTCGATCTCGTTGGGCGTAATGGTCATCCATTCAATGCCGTCCTCAAGCACGGCGGGGAAGGTAAATCGCTCTTTAAAGTATCCGATCTGTGCGATCTCGCGAAACTCGCGCGTGACCTGCAAATGTCCGCAAACAAAGGGCTCGTAAGGCTCGTAGCAGGACTCTCGCAGCTCCCATCGACCTTGCTTTTGTTCACGGATGTGAATGGTCTGATAATACGGATTGTTGACGTATTCATTGGGCTCGAGCGCGTGCAGTCCCGTTATAAAATACTCGCGCTCCAAAAGTCGGTGCAGGCGGTTGTCGGCAGTATCGAGACCGCAGGCGGCGCAAAAGAGCACACGAAAGGCTTCGTCTGTGTCCAATTCGCATTCCCTTGCAAAGCGCTCGACCGTTCCGTCCGAGAGGAGGCGCGGCGTGCGGTTGAGATATTGTGCAAGAGCGTAGGTGACGAGGTCGTTTTGGTCTGCCACCTCAAGGATCCGTTCCATAGGGCTTTTCGGTATCATGTCATTCCTCCTCCCGTCAAAAGCTGTATCAAGTATACCACAAAAAACGGAACTTGGCAATAGAGAAGTGTCGAAAAAATTTGTACTCTTTTTTTGTAACAAAAAAATCGATTCCGTTGACAAGAGGCGAAAAAGGTGATATAATTAAATATTCAAGGAGTTACTTAAAAAAGGAGGTGGACGTATGAAGGACCGTGATCGGGAGCTGGACGAGTTTTGGGACGTTGAGGCACTTTTACCGCGCCAAAAGAAGCGATTTTTCACGTCTCCGTCGGACACGTCTACCACCGAGATGGAATTGCCTCCAAAGGGGGAGCAAAAGCCGACCGAGGATCTCTCGCGCCGCCGATTCATTCCGCCACATACCGCCGATACCGAGCGCGATGTCGCTCGTCCCATCGAGAAATACGAGCCGCAGCACGCCCTCATTCGCCGTGTACGCATCTACCGACCGAAAAGCAACTATCAATATTATGAATCCTTTGTGCGCGATGCCGCTCGGCTTTATCCCATCCACGGCGAGCCCTGTGAGCGCGTGACCTTCTTTTCCTACGTTCCGCAGTATTCGCAAATGAGCCGCGCACAGCTCGAGTGGTACCTCTGGTGGCGCGAAAATCTGCGCCGAGGTGAGGCGATCGCCACCGATTACAGCTACGTTTTGCTCTACGTCTATGAAATGATCAATCTCTCCGAGCGTTTGGAGCCACAGATGGTGCAAACGGCGCTCTTTTCCGTGTGGGAGCATTACCGCGACGTCTATCATCAATTGGACGGCTATCTCTCCGAGTGGATCTGCGATTACAGCCTGCTTCATCATCTTACCGTACCGCAAAATCTTTCTCCAAAGCTACTTGCGGCGGCAATGGCGCACTGTACGCTCAAGGAATTCTACTTTTCCTCCGATGCGGAGAGGGGATACGTTGGCGCGTTGCTCGCTTTTTGCAACAACTACGATTACCGAAAGAGCAAATTCTACACGGGTGAGAACGTCAAGCTCTTTGACGGTATGATCTACGGTGTTCTCTCGCTTGTCATCGACCACTTGAGCGAGGAAGGAAAGCTTTTTTCCGAGACCCGCATGGATGACAGTAAGTGTATGCGAAATGCATATACGGGCGCGCTTTGCGCGTATAGCATCAAGCGCAATCTGGAGGTAGAGTATTGCTCCTTCTCGCGCTCAAACGAGCTGCGTTATTTTATCACGGACGTGATCAAATACACGGAAAATCTATTGCGTGCACATCTTGGAATTCGCTCTAAACTGACCGTGTATTCGCTCCCCACGGGGATACGCGACCTGATCGATGCCTATATGCGTGAGCATCTGCCCGTGAGGGTGATTACACCAAAGGCGAAGAAGGTACAGATCGAGGAGGCGGCATATGAAAGGCTTTACGATCTTCCCAAATCGCCGTTGTCCTTCTCTCATGCCGCGGAGATAGAGCAAGCCTCTTGGCGGACCACGGAGCGCTTGATTGAGGCATTTGCTGAGGAGGAAGAAAAAACGGAGGCGCCTGTCCTGTTGCCCGTTGCGCCTTTGATCGAAGCGCAGGAGAAGGGGACGGACGAGCTTGAGAGGACGATGCGACCGTATGCGGAATTTTTGCGTGCCGCCGCAGAGCAGGATTATGAAAAACAACG
>JAFTJB010000160.1 GCA_017456625.1 Clostridia bacterium | reverse complement strand
GGAACTCTTGCAAGAGTTCCTTCCCTCCCAAGGTCTTTTCATATCTTCGGGAACTTCTCATCCGTGATCACGTGAGCGAAATCACGGAGATTGCCGAGACGGTAGAGATATTTTTTGCCGACCTTGCTCGAGTCGCAGAGAAACACCGCCTTTTTCGCGCGACGGATCAGCAGACGTCGCAGGGAGGTCTCCTCCTCGGAGAAATCGGTCACCTCGCCGTCCTCGCTCACTCCCTGACAGGAGAAAAATGCGAGGTCTACGCAGAGATTTTCCAAGGTCGCTTCCGCGATGGGACCGACGTAGGCTTGGTTGGTGGATATCATGCGACCGCCCGTGCAGATAAAATTCAATTTGCTCTGTCGGAGCGTTTCGATCGCGCGGTGGCTGTTGGTAATGACGGTCAGATCCGAATATTGCATCAGATAGGGCAAGAGATGCGCCGCCGTTGAGGATGCGTCAAGAAATACCGAGCAGCCCTCATAGAGCAGCTTAGAGGCGCGCTCCGCAATTTCCTTTTTTGCTGCCGCGTGCTCGTTGAGTCGCATATCGAGCGGCAGATTTTGCTTTTCCAGCACCACGCCGCCGTAAACACGCTTGACCAGTCCCTCGCTTTCCATAAAGGCAAGGTCGCGCCGTACCGTTGCC
Source organism: Clostridia bacterium (assembly GCA_017456625.1). Lineage (GTDB taxonomy): Bacteria > Bacillota > Clostridia > Oscillospirales > CAG-272 > UMGS1865. The sequence continues at coordinate 7,010 of JAFTJB010000160.1, read as the reverse complement.
TCGCTCGTATAGAGCTCCTTTGCGATCTGCCCTACACGCATTGCCTCCCGTTGCTTGAGCAATTGCAGAATTTGTTCCTGTCTTTCTACCTGTAGCATAGCATCCTCCGTGATCGACTTTGCAAAAAATGTTGAAAGTTTTTCATTTTTTGCGCCAAAACTTGACAAAGTTTGAAAATGTGCTATACTGATTATAACACAGCTTGTGCTGTAAATCAAGAAAAAATTTCGGAAAGAGGTTTATTATGGCAATCGTAACAATCGTTGGCGCGGGCATGATGGGCTCTGCGCTTGCTTTCCCCGCAAGAGAGAACGGACACGAGGTCAGACTTGTTGGTACGCACCTTGACCGTGAGATCATCAACGTCAGTGCAAAGACGGGCCGTCACCCCAAGTTCAACAAGGATTTCCCCGCAGGCGTAAAGTACTATCAGATCGAGGAGCTTGAGACCGCGATCGCAGGTTCTGACGTGATCATCGGCGGCGTTTCCAGCTTCGGTGTGGATTGGTTCTCCGACGTCGTTCTCCCCAAGATCGATGACAAGACCCCCGTCCTGACCGTTACCAAGGGCTTGATGGATACCGAGGACGGCAAGCTTCTTTGCTATCCCGACGTTTGGGATGCAAGAATGAAGGCGATCGGTAAGAACATGAACCTCAATGCCATCGGCGGTCCCTGCACCAGCTATGAGCTCGTTGCGCACGACCAGACCGAGGTTGCTTTCTGCGGAAAGGATATGAACACCCTCCGCATGCTCAAGAAGATCATGGCAACCGATTATTATCATATCAGCCTTTCCACCGACGTCATCGGCATCGAGAGTGCCGTTGCACTCAAGAACGGCTACGCGCTCGGTATTGCGCTCACCATCGGTGTCAACCAGAAGGCATTCGGTCTTGACAGCGAGCTTCACTTCAACTCTCAGGCAGCAGTCTTTGGACAGGCGACCAAGGAGATGTACCGTCTGCTCGAGTATCAGGGTGCTTGCACGCTTGAGAACATCACCGTAGGCGCAGGCGACCTCTACGTAACCGTTTACGGCGGCAGAACCCGTCTGGTCGGAATCCTCCTTGGCAGAGGTCTTAACATCGACGAGGCAAAGGCAGAGCTCAACGGCGTAACGCTTGAGTCTCTCGTTGTTGCGGAGCGCGTTGCAAGAGCGGTCAAGAACCGTGCGGCTGCAGGCGTTCTCGACACCAAGAATTTCCCGCTTCTGATGCACGTTGATGACATCCTCACCAAGAAGGCAGAGGTCAACATTCCGTGGGAGAGCTTCACGTTCGAGTATTGATCCGAATACATAAAAAAAGAGAAGAACCGATCGGTTCTTCTCTTTTTTTATACTCCTACGGCGGGAATGAGGATCGAGGGGAAGAGTGCCAGCACGGCGGCAAACAGAAGCGGTGCAAGGAGCGACTGAAAGAGCTTGGCGAGGATGTAGGGTTGCAGGGAAAGTCCGCTTTTGTCGCAGATGGCGAGTGCCTGGCAGTGCACCGAGATCCCCGACCAGCCCGCGCAAAAGGCACAAAGCAAGGCGGCGACGGTGGGATTGGCAAGCGTTGCGGCTTGGCTCATGCCCGTGGATAATTCAAACAGACAAAAGAGGATCGCCTGCCCTGCGGCGGGTAGCTTTTGTACGCCGGGCATGAAATTGAAGGTGCCGATCAAGGCGGAAAAGAAGACGACGTAGGCACAAACGAGCAGAATGCTCCGTACCGATGCGCGCATCGCCTCCGTAAAGAGCATCGCGCCGCGCGACGGAGGAATGTGCTCCAAAATGAGCGATTGCGTATCTTCCTTGCGGTAAAACATGGGTAAACGTGCGACCAGGGCTCCCGTGATCAGTGCCGAGAGCAGAACGGTTAGGTAGAGCGCGATCCCAAATCGCGGATTGCCCCAAAGCGAGCCTCCGACCGCCGTGATGAGAAAGGCGGAGGAGGGATTGTTAGAAAAGCACAAAATGCGCTCTGCCTCATTTTTACCGATCTGTCCCTGTCGGTAGGAAAGGCAAGCGGATCGCGCACCGATGGGAAAGCCGCAAAGCATACCGAGCAGAACGGCACAGCAGCCGTCTGCGGATAGCCGAAACAGACGGCAAAAGGGCTTGCCGATCTGACGCAGAAGTGTTTTTCCGATCCCACCCGAAACGATCAGCTCCGAAAGTACCATAAAAGGAAAGAGCGACGGAATGACGGTATGTGCGCAAAGTCGCAGACCGCGGCTCATATATTCGATCGCGATGGACGAGTTGCGAAGGATAAGAAGCAGACAGAAGAGTCCGAAAAGCCCGAATGCGATCTGCCCCGAGGTGAGTGCCTCGGGGTTGAATTTTGACCTTAAAAAGTGCCGATTGGCGGTCATTGTGCGCGCCTCCCTTGCATAGAATTTGTTGAGCATTTGCTATACTTTACTCGCACGATTGGCTTTTTATGCGAGCAAAAGAGCAGATCGACGGATACGTGGAGGCGATTATGGAAAGAAGGACGGGAAGGGGCGAGCGTCAAAGCCTGGCGGAGCGATGGTCGCAGAATTTTATGATACGTTCGGAGCCCACGGTGGTGCTTTGCGGGGAGGGGGAGCTGACGGCTTACGGATGTCGTCGGATCGTGCTCTACACCCAACCCGAGATCCGCCTTGCCATGCGGCGCAAAACACTGTGTATATGCGGAGATCGCTTGATCTGCACCTCTTTTTCGGCGGGGACCGTGACGGTGGAGGGGGAGATCCGTGCAATTCGATATTTGGAAAAAACGGAGGGGAATGAGGCACCGTGAGCTTGTTTTATGGCATTTTCGGTTACGTGAGAATCTACGCAAACGAGCAAAACTGTCTGTCGTTGCTCAATTTGTGCATGGAACGGGGATACTCCTATACCAATTTTCAATATGACGGCGACGGCGGTATCCGCTTTGATTGCGATTCGATCACGGCAAGGCGATTGCTTTCGCGGTGTCAGTCGCGCGGGATCTGCGTTGCGGTGCTGAAAAGGGGAGGCTTCCCTTATTTTTTGTGGCGTTACCGTCGGCGTGTCGGCATGACGCTCGGGCTCCTGATCGGCGCGTGTCTCCTTTGGCTCTCGGGGCGATTTGTGTGGGACGTGCGTGTTACGGGAAATGAAACGCTTACGGAGCGCGAGGTGTGCGAGATCTTGCGGGAAAACGGCTGTGGAGTGGGAAGCTATATCCCCGCACTTGACAACAATTCGCTTGAGAACAGAGTGATGATCGAATCGGATAAGATCTCATGGATCTCGCTGTATATGGACGGGACGGTCGCCTCGGTGCAGATCAAGGAAAATATCCTGCCACCCGAAAAGGAGAGCCGCAATCCTGCCAATCTGGTGGCAACAAGCGACGGGCAGATCGAGCTTTTGCAGCTATATCGCGGAAATTGCCTCGTCAAGATCGGTCAGGCGGTCAAAAAGGGAGAGCTTCTTGTCAGTGGGATTTATGAAAGTCCGAACGCAGGGATTCGTTATACGCGCGCGGCGGGAGAGGTGCTGGCGCGTGTGGAGGAGCGATTTCGGATCGAAATTCCACTTACTTATGAGCAAAAGGTCTATGAGGAGAGCAGAATTGGCGCGATCAGCGTGGAATTCTTTGAAAAAAACTTGAAAATTTTTCAAAACAGTAGAAATCAAGAGGGGCAATGTGATATAATAGAGGATAAGAAAGATGCAAATCTCTTTGGGATTTGTGAGCTCCCGTGGTCGCTTTCCGTGATGCGCGAGATGCCTTATCACATTGAGGAGATGACACGCACCGAGGAGGAAGCACTCACGCTGGCGTATGAGGAGCTGGAGCGCACCCTTGGGGCATGGTCGGCGGATGCACAGCTTTTGCGAAAAAGCATCTCTACGACTGTAACGGACACCTCACTTGTGCTCGATTGCACCGTGACGTCGGTGAAAAATATCGCAGAGCAGGTGGAGTTTGAGGTGTTGCCTTGATTTTTTGTGCTTGGAAAGGATTGTGTATGAACCGAAGAATGATCAAAATGAATTATGCGGGCGCGACTGCGAAGATATTCGGTAGCTTTGACAGCAACGCGGAGATGATCGAAAAGCATTTTGGCGTTACGCTGCGCAACCGTGAGAGTGAGGCGGGAGATGCCATCATTCTCGAGGGAGAGGACGAGGCGGCTGTTGAGGCGGCATCGAAGTGCATTTCCTATTTGCACGAGCTTTCCGCCAATACCGATATCCTTACCGAGCAATCGGTGCAATACGCAATTGATATGATCTCATCGGGGCAGAGCGAGGCACTTGAGAAGCTTGGGGACGAATGTATCTGCCTCACCACACGCGGCAAGCCCATCAAGGCAAAAACAGTAGGACAGAAGAGATACGTGGAGCTGATCCGTAAAAACACCATTGTGCTCGGTGTTGGACCCGCGGGAACGGGTAAGACCTTCCTTGCCGTTGCCATGGCGGTGCGTGCGCTCCGCGAAAAGCAGGTTAACCGCATCATCCTCACGCGCCCCGCGATCGAGGCGGGAGAGAAGCTCGGCTTTTTGCCGGGTGATCTTCAGAGTAAGATCGATCCCTACCTCCGTCCTCTTTACGATGCGCTCTATGAGATGATGGGAGCGGAGCATTACCAAAAGCTCGTGGAGAAGGGAACGATCGAGATCGCACCGCTGGCTTATATGCGAGGACGAACGCTTGACGATTCCTTTATCATTCTCGACGAGGCGCAGAACGCAACCCCCGAGCAGATGAAGATGTTCCTTACGCGTCTGGGCTTTAACTCCAAGGCGGTGGTCACGGGTGACCTCAGCCAGACCGACCTGCCGCGCGGACAAAAGAGCGGTCTTTCCACGGCGGTCAAGATCCTGACGGGGATCGACGACATCGGGATCCACTATTTTTCGGACTGTGACGTAGTGCGCCACAGATTGGTACAAAAGATCATTCAGGCATACGAGCGCTACGACCGCGAGCTGATGCGCCGCGATGCCGAAAAGCAGGAAAAACGAAACGCAAAGCGTAAAGGAGAGGAAAAATGAGCAGAAAAATGAAGCTGAAGATCGATTTTGCAAACGAGCAGGACAAGATCCCGTTGACCTACTCGGTCAAGATGCTGGTCCGCCGCGCCGTGGAGGCAACGTTGGACTACGAGCAATACGGCAATGCCTGCGAGGTGTCCGTCACCTTTACCGATAACGAGCAGATCCATGAGCTGAACAAAAAGTTCCGCGGCGTAGACCGTCCCACCGACGTGCTCTCCTTCCCACTCTTTGATTACGACGGTGTTTGCGACGAGCCGCCCGTGGACGAGCTGATGGGTATGCTTGGCGATATTGTACTTTCCTTAGAGCAGGCAAAGGTGCAGGCGGAGGAATACGGACATAGCTTTGAACGCGAGGTCGCGTTCCTTTGCGTACATTCCATGCTCCATCTTTTGGGCTACGACCATGAGACGGGCGAGGAGGACGAGGCGGATATGCGCCGCAGACAGAGCGAGATCATGGATCTGATGGGGTTGTCGGTCAAATGAGCAAGCTGAATTTTAAATTTACAAAGAAAAAAAACGAGGAGGCACCCGAGGTGGAATTCGTGGCGGAGCCCGAGATCGACACAGCGGGGGAGACCGAGACCTTTTGGACGAGAAACGTAAGGTTGCTCACGTTTTTGATCTGTACGGCGGTGTTCTTGGCTGTGTTTGGACCGATCAGCGTGTTTCAGATCAAATCCTGCATCGAGGAAAACGCAACGGGAGATCCCTTGACGGCGGATGCGGTGATCACCTTGGCTGAGCGCCGTCTTGCGCTCAAGCTTTCGGATTTTGAGGATTATGAGAAGACCGTTTCCGAGGGCGAGGATGCCGTGCTTTATACCATCAAGGTCGGCGAGGAGTATCTCGTGATGGTGGGGGCTGAGGACGAGGACGGGATGCTGACCACCTTTACCGTGAGCAGGATCCAAACCGATGAGACGGTGGATGTGCTCGCAACGACCTACAAGCCTGCGGAGCTTTCCGCGCTGCTGGGCAAATGACCAATGATTTTGAAAGGTAACGCTATGAAAAGAACAGGATTTATCACCATTGTAGGAAGACCGAACGTAGGAAAATCAACGCTTCTCAATGTCATTCTGGGCGAGAAGGTCGCTATTGTTTCGAGCAAGCCGCAGACCACGCGTACACGCATTGCGGGGATCGAGACGAGGGGCGAGGATCAGTTCGTGTTCCTCGATACACCCGGTATCTTCAAATCCAAAAACGCTTTGGGCGATTTCATGGTCAAAACGGCAAACAGTACCATGAAGGACGGCGATGCGGTCATCCTTGTCGTGGATGCGGGCTATGCACCGGGAGACGTGGAGGAGGGCGTGATCGCCTACCTCAAAAAGTCCGAAACACCTGCGATCCTTGCGGTCAACAAGGTAGATCTCTACCGCCGTGAGCAGATCGCAGAGACCATTGCCGCATATGCCGAAAAATTCGATTTTTCTGCGGTCGTTCCGATCTGTGCAAAGAACGGAAGGTACGTTGACGAATTGATGGACGAGTGCGCCAAGCTGCTCCACGAGGGGGATTGGTTTTACGAGGAGGACATGATCACCGATCAGCCGATGCGACAGATTGCGGCAGAGCTGATCCGTGAGAAGGTTTTGCGTACGGTGGATAAGGAGATTCCGCACGGCGTTGCGGTGGTCATTGAGGAATACAAGATCGACGGCGGGCTTGTCAGTATCCGCGCGGAGATCTTTTGCGAGAAGGCTTCCCACAAGGGCATCCTCGTCGGCAAAAACGGCGAGACGCTCAAGCGCATCGGCTCCTACGCGCGTGCCGATCTGGAGAAGCTGCTTGATACCAAGGTTTATCTTAATCTTTGGGTAAAGGTCAAGGAGAATTGGCGCGACAGCCAGCGCGGTGTGTTGAATTTCGGTTATACCGAGGATTGATTTTGTAGCTTAGGAGGTGAGGACGGTGGCGCATGAGGCGATCGACGGCGTTGTCGTGCGTGTGCGCGACGTGGGTGACCATGACCGCTATCTTTCCGTCCTG
>JAFTJB010000159.1 GCA_017456625.1 Clostridia bacterium | reverse complement strand
CCCATCGGAGAGTCAGAACTCAAACGTGCGTGATCGTGCTGTGCGAGGCGTGGATATCTGCTGTCGCACGTTATAGCAAATTGCAAGCAATTTGCGGAGCTCCGACTCAGATAGTTGGATAACAAAAAGAAGCAGACCACATAAATGTGGTCTGCTTCTTTTTGGTGACCCATCGGAGAGTCGAACTCCGGACACCATGATTAAAAGTCATGTGCTCTGCCATCTGAGCTAATGGGTCATATTGGCTTGCTTTTGTCGCTACCCGACTATTATAGCATATTTGACTTTATTTGTCAAGACTTTTTTAATTCGTCAAAACAACAGAAGACAAGCCTCTCTTTTTATGTAAAATTGTGCAATGTTTTATGCTTTTTGAAGCTTTTCTGCTTCCTTGCGAATATAAGTTGCCATTTTGCCAATGCTTTCGGGGAGGATGCTCGGCATTTCGGGGGTGTATTCTCCGTCCTCGATCTCGTTCTCCCGAATTGTGGAGCGAACGGCGTGGATCAGAATCTTTCCAAAGAAATTCTGCCCCTCATAGCTGAGCGTTCCGCCAAAATTCTCGACGAGAAACGCCGATGCGCGGAGCGCGTCCGAGTAGAGGTTCTCAATGTAGAAATCGTATTCGTGCGCGAGTCCGCAGCAGAGAAAGAGCGCGTGCGGCTTTTGCAGGAGCTTGGCTTCGTTCTCCTTGAGATAGGCTCTGACACACTTGGGCAGCTTGCCAAAGCGAACGGGCGCACCGAGTATGAGGATATCGCAGGAGTCAAGATCGGGGACCTTCTCGTCGAGCCGCACGGTCTCCACGGTCATGCCGTCGAGCGCCGCCTTCAGCCTTTCCACGCATTCCTCCGTCGTTCCCGTTTTGCTCGTATAAGCGATCATTACCTTCATATCTGTGGTCTCCTTTCGCGTACTGTACAGTATTATATATCAAAGAGAAGGAAAAAACAATAGGGAAGGCTCAAAAAAGCCTTTTTTTAAAAATATTTTTTAGAAAAATTTTAAAAAGGACTTGACAAAGTGGGGGGCGATAGATTATAATGTAGAATGTCATTGTGTAAAAGCGTATTCAACAGCTGAAAGTGAAACGCTTCCGATTTAATTTAAAGGAGGTGCAAACGATGCTCAGAACTTATCAACCGAAAAAGCGTCAGAGAAAAAAGGAACACGGTTTCAGAAAGAGAATGAAGACTGCTGACGGCAGAAACGTACTCAAGAGAAGACGTGCAAAGGGCAGAAAAAGACTGACCTATTGATCGCTTTCCGACGTTTCATCCGTCGGACTGCAAAGCGTCAGATCCACACATAAAACACCGACTGCCGAAGTAGCGTACCAGCGCCCTCGCTGTCGGCGTTTTTGTTTGTAAAATCAAAATTCAAGAACACACAACGATCAACGGAAGCAATGTCACACAGTTGAGGAAATGAAATGAAGTACACAACCATCAAGGAACACCATTTGTATAACAAGACCTTTGGACGGGGCAACCGATATTTTGGGAAATACGTTTCGGTTTTTGTATTGCGCGATTATGCCGCAAGGCGGCTCATGCTCGCAAATCCCGAAAAGAAGTATTACAACCGTTTTGGCGTATCGGTCGGCAAGAAGGTTGGCGGAGCGGTCGAGCGCAACCGCGCAAAGCGGATCATGCGAGCGGCATACCGTGCCGTTGAGCCGGAATTGAAAACGGGATATTTGATCGTCATGGCACCGAGAGACGGGATCAAGACGGCAAAATCCACCGACATTGAGCGCGAGCTTCGTGTTGCGTTTGCAAAAACGGACATGATGCGGACTCCAAAGGCATGAAGCATATTTGCATTTGGCTCATTCGCTTCTATCAAAAATTTATATCCAAGCTCAAGGGACAGCCGTCCTGCCGCTTTTCCCCCTGCTGCTCGTCCTACGCGCTGCAGGCGTTTGAGAAGCGCGGCTTTGTGATCGGCTTGATCCTGACGGTCTGGCGCATTTTACGGTGCAATCCGTTTGGCAAGGCGGGATACGATCCCGTGCCCGAGCGGGGCTTGCGCAATCCCAAAATGATCGCGCGTCCAATGACCAAATATTACTATCCCGAGGAATACGGCTTGGAGCGGGAGACGAATGAACTTGACGGGGCAGGTAACGAAGAACAGTGACTATGCCGCGGCATCGCGCGGTGAATGATCCACAACGGCGATGCATATCCCAAAAACAAGAAGGGAGATTTCTGTATCTCAAATACAGAAGACAAAAACTATGAAAAAGAATATGTCAAGACGCATTTGCGCCATCGTTGCGCTGATGCTACTTGTTGCCATGGTCCTTACGGGCTGTGGAGGCTGCGGTGGCGCACAGGCTACCATTTCTGCCGCTGACGTAACCGACCAAAGCATTACGACTGCCAAAGAGCAGCTCGCCTCCGAGGGTATTGTTTTGGAGCCTACCATGACGTCTTCGCAGTTGAACGCACTCGCAAAGATGCTTGCCGCAACCTATTCGGCAAATCTCGACACGCGTGAGATGTTCGTTGCCGCATACCGCGGACACAATATGCTCGGCAACGGCTTTGACGACAAGCTTTCCGCAGAGGCACTTCCGTTCAGCGCGGATGCCGCAAAGGCTGTCATCGACAAGGCAAACTCGACCGCTGCCGACAACGTCAAGGTTACCTTTGACTACGGCACCATCAACCAGACCGATGCGCGCGTGATCGTCAACGCACTGCAGACCACGATCAATCTCACCGAGGAGGGCGGCTTCTTTGATAAGATCCTGACCGCGATCGGCGGATTTGTCAATTGGCTAACCAGAACCATCGGATTTGGAAGCTATATCGTCGGTATCTGCATTTTCGCGATCATCATCGAGGCATTCATGCTTCCGTTCACGATCAAGCAGCAGAAGAACTCCATCAAGCAGGCTTCTCTCCGTCCCAAGGAAATGGCGATCCGTAACAAGTACAAGAATCGCAACGACCAGGCGTCGGTTCAGAAGATGCAGCAGGAGATCCAGGAGTTCTATCAGAGAGAGAACTTCAGCCCCTATAGCGGTTGCTTGCCGCTGCTCATCCAGATGCCTATCATTATGGCTCTGTATTATATCGTCATCGACCCGCTCCACTACGTGCTGGGTCAGGCTTCCGCGCTCTCCACGGCGATCTCCACCTACTTTACCACCGCACAGGCTGCGGGCGGTCTTGGCGGTGCGCTTCAGCAGTCGGGCAACGGAACCATTGAGATCCTGTCCATTCTGCGCGACAGAGGAACCGAATTCTTCAGAGGACTCGAGAGCTTTGAGTACTTTACCAACGGAGATGCCGCGTTCAATGCGATTGCGGGTATTCAGGACAGCATTCCCAACTTCAATATCGCAGGTGTAAACTTCGGCTTCATTCCGTCGTTCACCGATTTCGGTTGGCTCCTGCTCGTTCCCGTTCTGACCTTCGCTGTGTATTTCCTCAGCTCCAAGATCACCCGTAAGCTGATGAATTCCCAGCCCAAGCCCACCAGCGAGATCGAGCGCAAGCAGATGGGATGCTCCAACGTCATGATGGATATCATGATGCCCGCAATGTCCACCTACTTCACCTTCGTCGTTCCCGCGATCGTCGGTGTGTACTGGATCTTCCGTTGCTTGCTCAATATGCTCAAGCAGTTCATCATCTCCAAGGCAATGCCGCTTCCCGTATTCACGGAGGAGGACTACAAGGCGGCCGCGAGAGAGATGGCAGGCAAGCGTCCCGTTGTCAAGAAGTCCGAAAAGGTAGGAAAGGTTCGTTCTCTGCATCACATCGATGATGAGGATTTTGACGATACCCGTGACCGCGCGCTTGCACGCAAGGCGGCGATCGAGGAGGCAGAGCGCAAAGAGGCAGAGGCAAAGAAGGCGCCCGCTATGGCAGAGCCCCTCAAGAAGGACGACAAAAAGGACAAAAAGGCTCCCGAGGCAGAAAACGTCCCCGAGGAGACCGCAGCGACCGAGGAGGTCGTAGCAGATCAACCCGAAAATAACGAAAAAACGGATGAGGAATAAGACTGTGAAAAAGGAAATAATTGTAACGGCAAAGACCGTTGAGGATGCGCGCGAGAAGGCTGTCGCAGAGCTCGGCTTGCCGATTGAGGAAATTGAGTTTACCGTCCTTGAGGAGGGCAAGAAGGGCTTCCTCGGTATCGGCGCAACCGATGCAAAGGTACAGGCGGTATATACGGTCAAGGGCGCACAGGTCGCACTTGAGTTTATTAAGACGGTCGTAAAGGACATGGAGCTTGATCTGACCGTTGGATTGAAGGACGGCAACAACGACGACACCGTGATCACGGTAGACGGCGAGGGTGCAGGTCTTCTGATCGGTCACCACGGTGAGACGCTTGATGCGCTTCAGTATCTTGCAAATCTTGCCGCAAACAAGAAGGTCAAGGGCGAGAAGCGCGAGTACACCAAGATCACGCTTGACGTTGAGGGCTATCGTGCAAAGCGCGAGGAAGCACTCCGCGCACTTGCAAGACGTATGGCAGGCAAGGTTGTCAAGTACAAGAAGAGCGTTATGCTCGAGCCTATGAACCCCTACGAGAGACGCATCATCCATTCCGAGGTGCAGTCCATTGAGGGCGTTTCCACAAATTCGATCGGCTCCGAGAACAATCGCAGAATCGTGATGTTCCTCGAGGACACCAAGTCCGAGTCTGACGAATAAGAAACAGCAATGAGGGTGGCTTCCGTCGGGAGGTCACCCTCGGTGTGCATATTGTTACATTTGGTCAAAACTGAAAGGGAAGGTAATTGGGATGTTGGGAGATACCATTGCGGCGATCAGTACCCCGCGCGGTCGCGGAGGTGTTGCGGTCATTCGTGTGTCGGGGGCTATGGCAGTTTCTGTCGTGGATGCGATATTTACGGCAAAAAACGGTCGTTCGCTTGCGGAGCAGGAGGCGCGTCGGGTCATTCGCGGAGAGGTGTTTTCAACGGACGAAAAAAATGAAAAAACGGTCTTGGACGACGTGCTTGTGACTGTTTTTCGTGCGCCCGCATCCTTCACGGGTGAGGATACGGTGGAGATCGCTTGCCACGGCGGTATCCTGTTGACGGAAACCATCCTGACCGCGCTCCTTTGCAACGGCGCGAGAGCCGCGGAGGCAGGGGAATTTACCCGACGCGCGTTTCTCAACGGCAAGATCGGTCTCTCCTCCGCAGAGGCACTCGGGAATATCCTCGAGGCGCAGACCGCGGAGCAGATCAAGCTCGCCCATACGGGAATGAGCGGAAAAATCGAGCAAAAGAGCGCGCAGATCTACGGATCCCTGCGTGACATTCTTGCGAGCATCTATGCAAAGATCGACTATCCCGATGAGGATCTTGCGGATATGAGTCGTGAGGAGATGCTTGCAGCTTTGACGAAATGTAAAAATATGACTGATGCGTTGGTGCGATCCTACAAGACGGGACACGCGATCGCAGAGGGGATCACCACCGTCATTTGCGGTAAGCCAAACGTCGGAAAAAGCTCGCTTTATAACTGTCTGCTTGGCAGAGAGGCCGCGATCGTGACCGATATTGAGGGCACTACACGTGATGTGCTGACCGAAACGGTGTCGCTCGGTCGTGTGATGCTTCGTTTGTTCGATACCGCGGGCATGCGCGAGACAGACAATCCCGTTGAGCGGATCGGTATCTCTCGCACGCGTGACGCGTTGGCATCCGCAGAGCTCGTTTTTGCGCTCTTTGACGGAAGTCGACCGATCGATGAGGAGGATCGCGAGCTGATCGAGCTGCTTGACGCGCACGGCGGTACGGTGGTTGCCGTTTTGAACAAATGCGACCTGCAAAAGAGTGCTTCGATGGAAGAGATTGCCTCCCGTTTTGCGCACACGGTGACCGTTTCGGCAGAGACAGGAGAGGGAATTGAGGAGTTGATCGCGCTTGTTGACCGCCTCTTTACCGATGAACAGATTAACCTCGGAGAGGATGCTGTTCTGACCAATGCGAGACAGCATGCGGCGGCAATGAACGCATCCATGGCGGTCGGTCGCGCGATGGAGGCGCTTTCGGTCGGCTTGCCCATCGAATTGGCTTGCACAGACGCGGAGGATGCGATGGAGGCGATCGCGGAGCTGGACGGACGTGCCGTTTCGGAGGATATCGTGGCACAGATATTCTCGCATTTCTGTGTGGGTAAATAAAAAATGTACGAATATATTTCAAAAAGTAATAAAAAGCGCGAGAAGCTCGTCGTTTTCGGACTGTTTGTATTGGGGCTGCTCATTTACGGAGGCTCACTACTTCCGCATATGCCGATCCCTGCGCTCATTCAGCTGCTTTCCATGGCGGCGTTTGTCCCCGCGGCGATCATTGCCGTTCGTTGCCTTTTGACGCAGTACGTTTACCGCGTGGAAGCGCGCGAGGGCAGTGACGTGCTTGATGCGGGGCGCGATCTTGTGATCATAGAGAAGTGCGGACGTCGCTTGCGCACGGTCTGCCGCATCGGCACGGAGACGGTCGCTTCTATGACGCTTGTAACAAAAGAAAATAAACGGACACTTGCAGAGGCATCGCGCGGAAAGACCGTTTATCGCTATACGGCAGAGCTCTTTGCGCAAAACGTCTATCACTTGGAGCTGACGGGAGAAAATTCGGGCATTTGTCTGCGTATTTTGTCCGATGAGGCATTGAATACAGCGATTTTGTTTAATTGATAGCAATATTTGTCTGTTTTATACCTATTTGTGACTTGTAATAACGCAAAAAATATCCTATAATGAAAATGTATGAGAATGAGCTTCATACAATTCACAAAAAAGGAGAACAGGAAAAATGGCTTTTTCTGTCGGTGTACAGCTTTTCAGTGTTCGCAATGAGATGCAGGCAAATCTTTACGATACACTCAAAAAGGTAAAGGCGATCGGCTATGACGGCGTAGAGTTCGCAGGTCTCTTCGGTCATACGGGAGCAGAGCTCCGCGATATGTGCAAGGATATCGGTCTCAATCCCATCTCCGCTCACGTTCCTTACGCAGATATGCTCAAGGATCCCGAGGGAGTAATTGGTGAATACAAGACCATCGGCTGCAAATTCATCGTGGTACCTTACCTGCCCAAGAATGAATTTGAGGATCCCGAAAACGTCTAGACCATCATCAAGAATATCGCGATGCTCGGTGGCGTTGCAAAGAAGCTTGGCTTGACCATGCTTTATCACAACCACGATTTTGAATTTATTAAGATCGATGGCAAGTACATCCTCGATCTGATCTACGATAGCATCCCCGCGGATCTGCTCCAGACCGAGCTTGATACCTGCTGGGTCAATATCTGCGGTGAAAATCCCGCTGAATATCTGCTCAAGTACGAAAACCGCTCTCCCATCGTCCATCTCAAGGATTTCTTCGGTGAGAAGGCGGAGAATATGTACGAGTTGATCGGAATTGAGACGAAGGCACCCAAGCGTCCCTCCAATTTCGAGTTCCGTCCCGTTGGTATGGGACTCCAGAATTTCCCCGCGATCATCGAGTCCGCAAAGAAGATCGGCGCGGAGTGGGTCATTGTTGAGCAGGACAACCCCTCCTTGGGACTCTCTCCGATGGAATCTATCGAGAAGAGCTTTGAGTACGTAAAGACTATCAATAAATAAAAAAACGGAGGTTTTTTATTATGGCACAGGCAATGAATGATTTGAACGCGTTCATGGACAACCAGGAAAAGAAAACGGTCGATGCAAGTAAGAAGGTTCGCATCGGTATCATCGGATGCGGATGGATTGCAGGCTCGCACGTCAGACGTCTGCTCAAGCTTCCCGATGCAGAGATCGTAGCAGCATGCGACTTGGTCCCCGGCAAGGCAAAGGCACTCATGGATGAGTGGGGCATTGAGGGCGTAAAGACCGATTATGCTTCCCACAAGGAAATGATCGACGACAAGAGCCTCAACCTTGACTGTGTAACAGTTTGCACCTACAACTGCCAGCACAAGGATCCTACGGTCTACGCGCTGAAGAATGGCTTGCACGTTCTGCTTGAGAAGCCCTTCACCGTAACCCTCGACGAGGCTGTTGAGATCATGCGTGCGGAGAAGGAAAGTGGAAAGATCCTTTCCATCGGCTTCCAGCCCAGACTTGACGCGAATATGAAGATGATCAAGAAGATCGTCGATTCCGGCGCGCTCGGTAAGATCTACTACATCCAGACCGGTGGCGGTCGCCGTCGCGGTATTCCCACGCCCTTCGGTACCTCCTTTATCGCAAAGGATACCGGCGGTATCGGTGCACTCGGTGACATCGGATGCTACTCCCTCGACATGGTCCTCAACGCGATCGGCTATCCGAAGCCTCTGACCGTTTCGGGCTATACCTCTAACTTCTTTGGAACCGACCCCAACTACAGCAACTACGTAAAGACCGGTCATCCCGAGTATGCAAAGGCATTTGAGGTTGACGATTTCGCAGCAGCGTTTGTTCGCCTTGAGGGTGGCATCATCCTCGACTTCCGTATTGCATGGGCAATGAACCTCGACACCCCCGGTGATACCATCATCATGGGTACCAAGGGAAGCCTCCGTATCCCCTCTACCGAGTGCTGGAACGGCACCGTTGGCGGTCCTATGTCCATCTATCACGAGGTTTGCGGCGAGCAGACCAGAACCGAGATCCCGATCATTCCTCAGAAGGAAGACGTATTCGAGCTCAAGATGCGCAGCTTCCTCGATGCTGTCAAGTACGGCGGAACCGCTCCCGTACCGTCCTCTCAGATCCTGTACAACCAGGCAATCATCGACGGTATCGCAAAGTCCAGCGCACTTGGTCGCGAGATCGAGATCGAGATCCCCGAGATCTGATTTTAATTACAAACAGAAGGAGAAGAGAAATCTTCTCCTTCTTTCAAAAAATATTTCAAAAAGCACTTGATTTTTTCAGAGCATTATGGTATAATAACAAATGTTCGCCGGTATGATGGAATTGGCAGACGTGCTGGACTCAAAATCCAGTGGTAGCGATACCGTGTCGGTTCGACCCCGACTACCGGCACCAAACAAAAAATCCGCTTTCGTAAGAAGGCGGATTTTTTTGTTTGTATCAAATCAGCTTTGCCTCGCGGCGGATGTCCGAGGGCGTTTTGCCTGTTTGGAGGCGTAACACCTTGCGGAAATACGCGGTGTTGCAGAAACCGAGTCGGTCGCTGATCTCTTCCACAAAAAGGTCGGTGGATTGCAGCAACTCGACCGCACGCTCGGTCTTGATGCGGTTTTTGATGTCGATCGGCGTGGTGTTGGCATTCTTTTGCAAAAATGCGTAAAGTCCCGATTCGCTCATTCCGCAGTGTCTTGCCAGCTCCGAGACCTTGAAATCGAGGTGTGAGGAAATATAATCGGTCACACGCTCAAATATGATCTGCTTGGAGTCTGCGTGATCCTCCTCCATGGTCGGCAGGAGCTGATCCAGCAGAAGAAAGAGATGACCGATTGACGAGCAGGACAGCGCTGTGTTGGGCGAGAGCGCGTTCAAATGTAAAATTGCCTCGGCATCGGGGTGGAGTACCTGCATACGGTAGGATTTTCGAGGATCTCTCGGAAAATCGGTAAATGCATAGGATTCCCAGGATACCTCGGGGTCACCGTACCAATAGGAGTGATAGCGCAAGCCGCGTGGCAGATAGAATACGTCCCCCGCGTGCAATTCCAATACCTCCTTTTGCTCGGTTACGATCCGACCGTGACCGTGTAGCATCCGCGCGAGAAAATGGCAGTTGATCCCCTTGGAGTTGTCGGTGTGACTGTAGCGCCTGACCGTAATGGTGCGAAATTTGAAATCCTTGTAAAAAAATATATGTTCCATCTGATTTTATCTCCCAATATATAGAGAATTGTATATCCTTATTTATAGTATAACATATTGCAAAGTGAGGTGTCAAGCGGTATAATGAAACAAATATAAGTATTTTGGAGGTGTTGTTATGAGCAATCGAACCATTGTTTTTACTGCTCCGTATGTTACGGAGATCCTTGAAAAGCCAATTCCGACTCTCAACAGAGATGAGGTGCTGATCAAGATCGAGCGTACGAGCATCAGTGCGGGTACGGAGCGCGCCAATCTCACGGGAGATCCGAGTGTCAGTTGGGCATCGGAAAAAAAGGTCAAATTTCCGCGTAGCTCGGGCTATAGCGCGGTTGGCGTGGTGTGCGAGGTGGGAGACGGCGTGACCACACTCCAAAAGGGCGACCGCGTTGCTTGCTCCTGGTCTAAGCACGCGGAGTATTGTAAGATCAAGGAAAAATGCGCGTACCGTTTGCCCGATGGCATACCGTCGTCGGCAGCCGCGCTGGTTCATATCGCAACCTTTCCCATGGCGGCGATCCGCAAATGTCGTTTGGAGATCGGTGAATCCGCGATCGTAATGGGACTTGGCGTGCTTGGCTTGATCGCTGTCGAGCTGCTGCGTGCCGCAGGTGCCGTGCCGATCATTGCGGTGGATCCTATAGAGAGTAAGAGACGGCAGGCTCTGGAGCTTGGTGCCGATTATGCGCTCGATCCGTTCGATCCCGATTTTGCAAAGACCGTCAAGGAGATCACAGACGGTGGGGCAAATGTTGCCATCGAGATCACGGGAAAAGGGCAGGGACTGGACATGGTGCTGGATTGCATGAAGCGCTTCGGCAGAGTCGCGCTGTTGGGTTGCACCCGCAATTCGGAATTTACCATCGATTATTACCGCAAGGTGCACGGCCCCGGCATTACGCTTGTCGGAGCACATACCAGCGCTCGTCCGGAGTTGGAGTCCTCAAACGGATGGTGGACAGAGCGTGACGACGCAATTTCGATCATTCGGCTATTGAAGGGAGGGCGAATAGACCTCGCGCGCTTGGTTGAGGAGGTGCATTCTCCGCTTGAGGCAGTCGAGATCTTTGAGAGATTGACAAAGGAGCCGTCATTCCCGGTCGTTCAGTTCGATTGGACGCTCTTAAATTGAGAGAAAAAGCATAGGGAGCAAGGCAAAAACAGGGGTGAAAAATTCGTATTTCTCACCCCGAAAAAAAAGAAGAAAAAAATTGAAAAAATTTCAAAAAAGGTATTGACATTTCAGAAAAAAGTGGTATAATAATAAACGTTGTGAGCGACAAGCAAAGCAACATGCGGAAGTGGCGGAACTGGCAGACGCGCACGTTTGAGGGGCGTGTGGTTCACACCGTACGGGTTCTAGTCCCGTTTCTCGCACCAAGTCACTCGCCGGTATTAATATCGGCGATTGACTTTGAAATATGCGGGTAT
>JAFTJB010000158.1 GCA_017456625.1 Clostridia bacterium | reverse complement strand
TTTGAAAAAATATCCGTTTTAGATAATTTGATATATGATGACTCTTTGCATAATCAAACTTGGAGCAATGCCAGATATTATTGCTTTTATGCGAAGTGCTTGGTTCAATTGAATCGCTTCAACGAGGCAATCAAGCAACTTGAACTTTCCGTAGAATCTGCGATTGCATTTGATAACCGCCCCGAAGAAATAAAGACAAGCTCCTTGTTATTGGGAGAGCAAGTTCGCAAAAAAACAGACTTTGAAACTGCTGACTCGCGCCCGTTCCGTCGAAGAGTTCGCGAGGTATGGCTTGCCGAAAAGGAGTTTGATGCTATCAGAGACACTAAAGAGTTCAAGGCAATTTTGGAACAATTAAAATAATTTCTTGCCCCGCCTCGCGCGGGGCGTTGCTTTTGTGTCCACAAAAGCAGTGCTTGTCAGGAAAATTGACGAGCAATAGATGAACATAAAGAAAGGCTCCCTTGTGCAAAGGGAGCTGTCACCGAAGGTGACTGAGGGATTGTTTTTCGGTAGAATTTTACTTTTTACAATCCCTCCGTCTCGCTTGCGCGAGCCACCTCCCTTTACACAAGGGAGGCTCTTTACCGCCCGACAGTACACTTAAAAAGTGTAACACACTATACCTTGCAAGCAAGCGTGTTAAAAGGAGTACGAACAATCGTCCGTACTCCTTTTGCTTTTTCGGCAGGTAAAACCTGCTTTATGGAATGAACACCTTGCGTCTCTTTTTTGTCGTTTACTTTACGGAGAACTGATAGATGGTTGTGTAATCATACTTTTCTCCGGGGTTGAGCGTAATGTCATTAAACCCTGCGTGATTGGGTGCGTCCGGCATTTTCTGCGTTTCCAGACAGAAAAGCGATTGCTTGGTCTGCGGGTATCCACCCTTGAGCGGATGCTCGGGATTGTCAAGGAAATTACCCGAATAGAGCTGAATGCAGGGCTGATTGGTGAACACCTGCATGAAGCGTCCCGTATTCTGCTCATATGCCGCTACACGCAAAACGGGCTCCTTGGTCTCGCCGCCCGTAAAGCAGAAGCAGTGGTCGTATCCGCCTGCAATCTTGAGATCCTGATCATCCGCCTCAAAATCACGCCCAATGGGCTTCGGCTCACGGAAGTCGAACGGAGTTCCCTCCACCGAGCGAAGCACGCCCGTGGGGATCAACTCTTCATCGGTCACTACGTAGCGATCTGCCTCGATCTGAAGGATGTGGTCAAAGATCTTACCCGATGCATAGCCACCAAGGTTAAAATACGCGTGGTTGGTAAGATTGATCACAGTCCTCTGATCAGTGACAGCCTCATAGTGGATCGAAAGCGCATTCGAGGAAAGAAGCGCATAGGTAACCTTAACGTCAACGTTTCCGGGATATCCCTCCTCGCCATCGGGAGAATGAAGCGTCAAAATCAACTTCGGCTCGTCACCGTCGACCGCCTTGACGTCCCAAACGCGGTGAGAATAGCCCACCTTACCGCCGTGAAGCGAATTTTTTCCGTTATTACAGTATGCAGAGTATTCTTTTCCATCCACCTTGTATTTTCCACGCTTGATGCGGTTAGCCGTTCTGCCAACCAATGCTCCGATATAACCGGGCGAAAGAACGTAATCGCGCAAGCAGTCAAAGCCACCCACAACGTCCGCAAATCTGCCGTATTTATCGGGAACACGCAGCTCCATGATCGCGCCGCCGAACTCGCAGATCTTTACGCTCATACCCGCGGCATTCTTCATGGTGTAATAATAGACTTCCTTCCCGGCTTCCAGAGTGCCAAAATGCGTTTTTGTAATCATTTGTCAGTCCTCATATCCGTTGGGATTCAGTCTTTGCCAATTTGCCATATCGTTGCACATGTCGTCGATATCTTTTTCGGCTCTCCAACCGAGCACCTTGTGTGCCTTGTGCGCATCAGCGTAGCACTTTGCAACGTCACCGGGACGTCTGGGAGCGATAAGATAATTGATCTTGATTCCCGTTGCCTTTTCATATGCTGCAACCAGCTCGAGAACGGAATAGCCCTTGCCGGTACCGATGTTGAAATACTCGATGCCCGTTCTGTTCTTTGCGCGCTCAAGCGCCTTAAGGTGCGCTTTTGCAAGGTCGACAACGTGGATATAGTCACGCACGCCCGTACCGTCCTTGGTGGGATAATCGTTGCCAAAGACAGAGAGATAAGGAAGCTGACCTGCCGCGACCTTTGCGATATAAGGCATGAGATTGTTCGGAATTCCGCGCGGATTTTCACCGATCAAACCGCTCTTATGCGCTCCAATGGGGTTGAAATAACGAAGCACAGACACGCTCCAATCCGAATCAGAAACCCACACGTCCTTGAGGATACGCTCGATCATCAGCTTGGTTTCGCCGTAGGGGTTGGTCGTGGAGAGCGGGAAATTCTCATTGATCGGAACCGTTTCGGGAACACCGTATACCGTTGCCGATGAGCTAAATACGATATTTTTGGCATCGTATTTGCTCATCAGATCCAAAAGATTGAGCGTTGTGACAAGATTGTTATAGTAGTATCTTCCGGGCTCCGCTACCGATTCTCCAACTGCCTTGAGTCCTGCAAAATGGATCGCGGAATCGATCTCCGGATTCTCTACAAAAACAGTCTCAAGTGCTGCCTTGTCGCACAAATCGACCTGATAGAACTTAAAGTCCTTGCCCGTGATCTCCCGAATACGGTCCAATGACTTGGGAGAGCTGTTGGAAAGGTTGTCGACAATGACAATTTCATACCCTGCATCCAAAAATTCAACTGCGGTGTGGGAGCCGATATATCCTGCTCCTCCGGTAATAAGAATAGACATATATTTGTTTCCTTTCGATATTTTTAATTCCAAAGCTTGCTCGGATACCGTCCCTTGGCGATCAACTCGCGAATTGCCGCCTTTACACGAGGCTTGTCTTCGGGATATGTAACGCCCTGCCATACCTCATTGGTAGGATAAACGCGAACATCGCAGGCACCCTGCTTGTTCTGTTCGTCTACCGAGAACGGAAGATAGAATTCCGCCTTGAGGGGATTTGCATTGTTCGGAAGCTCCGCGAGGAAGCTGCGAAGCCCACTTTCAATTCCAACGAATACGTCGGGAGTAAAGCCCCAGCAGTTCATGGAAACGATCGTATCCTGTGGAAGATCGATCCATGTTTCTCCGTCGTCGTCAAGATATGCGGCACCGCGTTCGGTCTGAACGATTTTGGTGCGTTCCGTTACGTTGATCAGCATACCACGCTCATCGACCTTGCACTGACCTCTCGAAACAGATCCGTTTTCCGTCAACGTGTTTGCGAGGCGGAAGCCGACCATGCAATGGTGCGCGACTCCGTTCTCCGTACGTGCATTGCGAAGATGCGTTGCAAGCTGAACGAAGGTGTCTCTTCCGTAGTAATCATCTGCGTTGATGACCGCGAAATTATCGTTGACAATATTCTTTACGCAGTAGACCGCATGACCCGTTCCAAGGGGCTTGGTGCGATCTGAGGGTACGGAACATCCACAAGGGATCTCCGTCATGCTCTGAAAAGCATATTCGACCTTGATCTTTTCGGCAATTCTGTTTCCGACGGTTTCTTGGAACAGCTCCAGATTTTCTTCCTTAATGATGAACACAACGCGATCAAATCCCGCGCGTATTGCATCATAGATCGAAAAATCAAGAATAAACTCTCCGTTATCGGTCATAGGATCCAATTGCTTCAGTCCGCCGTAGCGTGATCCCATTCCTGCGGCAAGTATTACGAGTGTCATTTGAGTTACCTCCCAGTGGTTATAATTATATTATACATGAAAATATGTTAAAAGTAAATAGCTTTTCCAAAAAAATGATAAAAACTTTCGCCTCTTTTCGTCAAAAAAAATTATATCAGATATACAAGATTTTTGTCGATAGCTTATTTTATTTTTTGCGTGGATTTTTTTATTCTTTTTTCAAGAAACATATTGACAAGGCATGATCTGCGTGGTAGAATTGTATCAAACGATACAAAACGAGGCAAACGAAATGAAAATCACAGAAAAAAACATGCAAAAGCTGTGCGAGCACGAGCTTTTCAGCCAAATGGATCCCATACGATTACAAAGCATCATCGAAACCTATGGCGGAGGTGTTGCGACGTTTGCAGCAGGAGAGACCGTTGTTTCCCCCGAAAGCCGCGAGCACACCGTTGGCATCATTCTCTCCGGAAAAGCGATCGTTGTGACCCCCGACAAGAAAAAAAGCACCCTGCTCCGCTATCTCGGGCCAAAGGATCTTTTCGGAATATCCAATCTTTTTACAGAGAACAGCTTTGTCAGCGTGATCCGCACCGCCGCTCCCAGCAAGATCTTTTATATTCCCGCGGATGCGGTTCGCTATCTTCTTGAAACCGATAAGGAATTTATGTACCGCTATCTCAAGCTTCTCTCGGGAAGGATCTGTTATCTAAACAACAAGATCGGATATCTGACCGCCGGAAGTGCTGAGCGCCGTTTGGCAGTCTATCTGATGTCTCTCGAAAGCAATCCCGTGACGCTTCCCCTGTCCATCTCCGCACTTTCCGAGCTACTTGACATCGGACGCGCATCGCTCTACCGTGCATTTGAGCGGTTAGAGGCGGATGGATACATCAAAAAGGACGGTCGCGTATTCTATCTCTCCAACACGGAAAAAATGCTCGCTACCTATCAGTAAACGAGCTTAAATATACTAAAAAAAAATGAAAGGACATTATAATCATGAAAAAAGTAAAAATCTTAACCTTTATTTTGGCACTCGTCACGGTCTTCTCCCTCGCATCCTGCGGCGAAGAAGCACCCGAATCCGTTAATGTCTATTATCTGACCGGTACCACGGGCTTTGGAATGGCAAAGCTCATGAGCGATTACGCAACAAATGAGACCTACACCTTCACCTCGAGCGGAACAGATGCCTCTAAAGTACAGGCAGCACTGATCTCGGGGGATGCAGACATCGCTACCCTCCCCACCAACGCAGCGGCAACCGTTTACAACAGAACCAACGGTGAGGTGCAGATCCTCGCGATCAACACCCTCGGCTGTCTCTATCTCCTCAACAACACCGGCACGCCCATCACGGATCTTTCGCAGCTCAACGGAAAGACTGTTTACACCCCCGCGCAGAACCCGAGCTTTATTTTCAAGCACATCTGCCAGAAGAACAATCTCAACGTAAACATCGTTTCCACAATGGATGCGAACACCCTCTCCTCCACCATCGCCAGCCCTGTCAGCGCAGGCGCAGAAAAAATCGAATACGCAGTGCTCCCCGAGCCCGTTGCAACCGCTACCATTACCAAGGCATCCAAGAGCAACATTACGCTCACGAACGATCTGGATCTGACCGCAGAGTGGAACAAGATCGAGCCCGCAAATTCCCTTGTACAGGGTTGCCTGGTTGCGCGCCGTGAATTTGTAGAGGCTTATCCCGAGACGGTTGAAAAGTTCCTTGCGGATTACAAGGCATCTATCGAATATATGAATACCAACGTCGCAGAATCCGCACAGCTTGTCATTGATCTTGGCTTGTTTGGCGGCGCCGCTCCCATTGCACAGAAGGCAATTCCGAAGTGCAACATCGCCTATATGGACAGTGATGCGATGAAGGCGGCTATGACGACCTATCTCAACGTCCTCAAGACGGTCGCACCTCAATCCATTGGCGATGCGATCCCCGCAGACGACTTCTATTATATCCCTGAAAAATGATGAAGATCACCAAAACAATATGCCGCATTCTTTTGATTGCGGCATTTTGGCTACTTATATGGTGGATTGGCGCAGAGATCTACGGCAAACCTCTGATCTTGCCATCCCCACCCGACGTAATAAAAACGCTGTTTGCGTTTTTGCAAACGTCCGAGTTTTATCTCTTTACACTAAATTCGCTGATAAACGTGCTGATCGGATTGATTCTTGCGATCGTGATCGGTATTCTGCTCGCGCTCGTTACGTCCTACAGCCGCTTGCTCCGTGACCTGATCCTGCCCGTCATGACCGTGATCAAGGCGACTCCCGTTGCATCCTTTATCATCCTTGTCTACGTGCTCATCGGTGCGCAAAAGGTTCCGTCCTTCATCACTATGCTCATCGTTCTCCCCGTCGTATGGACCAACCTTGACACCGGATTTCACAGTATGGACAAAAATCTTTTGGAGGTTGCAAGAATATACCGTTTTACGTTCATCAAAAAGCTGCGACTTTTGGTTCTGCCAAGCGTATCTCCGTATTTGATATCCGCGTGCAGAACCTCTCTCGGTCTTGCTTGGAAGGCAGGCATCGCCGCTGAGATCATAGCCATGCCGCGAGATACCATTGGCGTGGAGATCGGTCTTGCAAAGCAATATCTGGAAAGCGCGGAGGTCTTTGCATGGACGCTCACGGTCGTTTTGTTGAGCTTGCTGATCGAGTTTGGTTTCTCGGCACTTTTGCGCAAATTGGCACACAAATACCCGATCAAAGGAGGAGCGAGCAATGCTGAAATTTGATCACGTCTCCTTCTCATACGGAGACAAAAAGATTTTGAGCGATTTTTCGCTTCATCTCCAAAAGGGTGAGATCCTCGCGATCATGGGACCTTCCGGGTTTGGAAAAAGCACGATTCTGAATCTTGCCGCAGGACTTCTTAAGCCCGATAACGGTGAGATACACTGTCAAACCGATCACATCTCCTATGTCTTTCAGGAGCCACGTCTCTTTCCATGGTTGAACGTTGAAAAAAACGTCAGTGCCGTACTGAATTCAAAGACAGACGATCTCGGCAAAGCGACCCTGGCGCTTGAATTTGTGAATATGAAGGAGAGTGCCGCGCTTTTCCCCGACGAATTGTCCGGCGGAATGAAAAGTCGCGTTTCTCTTGCGCGTGCGATCGCATATGACGGTGATCTTTACCTTTTGGACGAGCCGTTTGCGGCGCTTGACGAGGAGCTGCGCGAGGCACTATCCTCCAAGCTGCGCACTCATATCAAGGAACGAGGAGCCTCCTGCATTTTCATCACGCACCATCTTGCCGATGCACAAGCCTTCGCAGACAACATAATAACCATATAAAGGAGCCCCGATAGATGGCACAAATGCCATCTATCGGGGGTTTAGTTTTATTTTTTCAGCTCGAGTGTTCTTTCGTATGCCGCCGTGACAGCATCCATCGCGGTCGCACGCACTCCGCCGACCTCAAGCGCATGAACGCCGGCAATGGTCGTTCCGCCCGGGCTACAAACCGCATCCTTCAATTCACCGGGATGTTTTCCGCTTTGGAGCAAAAGCTCGGCGGCACCCTTAAGGGTTTGCGCGGCATAAAGCATTGCCTTGTCTCTCGGAAGTCCGCATTCAACCGCACCGTCCGCAAGTGCCTCCGCAAAAAGATACACAAACGCAGGACCGCATCCGGAAAGCGCACTTGCCGCATCGATCTTATCCTCGGGGATCCAATCAAGCGTCCCCGCCGCCGACATTGCAGCAAGAAAATCTTGAATCTGTCCATCGGACACACGCGCGTTATGCGTGTACAGGATCATACCTTCGCCAACGGATGCGGGTGTATTGGGCATAATGCGGATCACACCGCACGCGCAATCTGCCATTTTTTCGACCGCCGCGACCGAAACACCTGCCGCCATACTGACCAGCACGGGAGCATTTTTGCGATCTTGAAGCATAGGGCGAAGATCCGCAAACAACAATTCAAATATCTGCGGCTTGACACCGAGAAAGATATAGTCACATTCTGCAACAAGCGTTTTCAATTCCACACTGCAAACACCAAGCTCCGATGCAAGCAATGCGGTCTTTTCCGTATTGGGATCAAATATCATGATCTGTTCTGCGGTAACCGACTTGGAAACGGCACGAAGCAATGCGCCGCCCATGTTTCCGCAACCGATAAAGCCAAACTTATTCATAACATCCTCATTTCTTCGGTCAGCGGATCTGTCCGTTTCCGAAAATTCTGTACTGATAGGTCGTCAGCTCCTCAAGTCCCATCGGGCCTCTTGCATGGAGCTTTTGTGTTGAGATACCGATCTCACAGCCAAGACCAAACTCTCCGCCGTCGGTGAAGCGTGTAGACGCATTGACGTATACCGCCGCACTGTCAACAGAAGCAGTGAAAAACGCAGCACTTTCCGTATTATTTGTCAAAATCGCCTCGCTGTGATGGGTGGAATGTGCCGCAATGTGCGCAACCGCCGCATGAACGTCGTCAACGATTCCAACCGCGAGAATATAGTCGAGAAACTCCGTATCGAAGTCATCTGCTCCGGCGGCTACACCGTCAATGATCTGTGCGGCGATCGGATCCAGGCGAAGCTCTACGGGACACTTCCCTGCTGCCCTGCGGTCATCGACAAGTCTTTTTTTGAGCATTGGTAAAAAGTGTTTTGCAACGTCCTTGTGTACCAAGCATACCTCTGCCGCATTGCAAACGGACGGGCGAGAGGTCTTTGCGTTTTCGATGATATCAAGCGCCATATCGAGATCGGCATCGCAGTCAACGTAGATATGGCAAATCCCCGTACCCGTTTGAATACAAGGCACCTTTGCATTTTCTACGCAAGCACGGATCAATCCTGCACCGCCGCGCGGGATCAAGAGATCAACATAATCGACCGCCGTCATCAGTTCATTTGCCCCCGCTCTGGTCGTGTCCTCAAGAATATTGACAAAATCCTCACAGAGACCGATCGAGGAAAGTCCCACGCGCATCGCCTGTGCGATCGCATACGAGGAGCGAAACGCCTCTTTTCCGCCTCTTAGGACACATACGTTGCCGCTTTTGAGCGCCAATGCAGCGGCATCCGAGGTCACGTTCGGGCGGCTCTCATATATCATTGCCACAAC
The DNA here is from genome assembly GCA_017456625.1 of Clostridia bacterium. Classification (GTDB taxonomy): domain Bacteria; phylum Bacillota; class Clostridia; order Oscillospirales; family CAG-272; genus UMGS1865. The sequence goes on along the minus strand of JAFTJB010000158.1, from coordinate 14,424 downwards.
ACCGACCGGAATGCGAACACGGTCAATGCGGAGACCGTTGGGGGGTGTAAAGCTCGTTTCCACCTTTCCAACGGGATCCGGAAGATGGACGACCTCACGAATTCCCTCTGCCATAGCATGGATCCGCTCGGGAGTCAGACGCAGGCGGTCGATCATCACGTCGGAGATACTTCCCTTCGCCGCCGCCACGTCTTGTTCATTCGCTGTCAGGATCATCTCTGTGGAGGCATCCAATTGATCCGCCATTGCCGCAAGCGCGGCATTTTTTTGTTCGGTTGTAAGGCGTGCAAGCGCGGGAGCCGCAGCCTTTGCACGCTTCAGAATATCAAGAGTGGTCATTCACGCTCACCTCTGTTATTTCTTTGCATTCGATACGAATCTGGTTCCCACCTCGCGACCGTCAAAAAGATCGTAAAGCAAGGAAGGATCCGCTCCGTTCATAATTACCATATCACAGCCCGCATTCATGCAGATCTCTGCCGCGTGGAGCTTGGTTTTCATGCCTCCCGTACCGAGCGAGGAGCCCTCTCCGCCGCCAAGCGACATAATATCATCATTCAACGCATCAACACGCGGAATCAGCTTTGCATTCGGATCCTTGTGCGGATCTGCGGTGTAAAGTCCGTCTATATCCGAAAGCAGGACCAAAAGATCTGCCTCCACACCCGTAGCGACCACTGCGGAGAGCGTATCGTTGTCACCGACCTTGATCTCCTCGGTCGCAATGGTATCATTCTCGTTGATAACAGGCAACGCACCCAATTCGAGCAAGCGATGGATGGTGTTACGGAAATTCTGATAGCGATCCTCATGGCGAAAATCCGAGCCTGTCAGAAGGATCTGCGCCACCGTGTGGTTGTAGTTCTGAAACAGACGGTCGTAGGTATACATCAGTTCACACTGCCCGACAGCGGCGGCAGCCTGCTTTGTGGGGATATCCGTTGGGCGCTCCTTGAGCGAAAGCTTTCCAATACCCATACCGATCGCACCGGAGGAGACCAGGATGATCTCATATCCTGCGTTTTTCAGATCCGAAAGCACGCGGCAAAGCTCCTCCACGCGGCGGATATTCATGTGGCCCGTGGGATATGCGAGTGTAGACGTACCAACCTTGACGACCATTCTCATGATTTTCAGTCCTTTCAAAAACAATATCTATATTATATACCTTTTTTACCTTTTCGTCAAGTATATCCCGTCTTTTTTTCAAAAAAACACCCGCCCACAACAGTGGACGGGTGTAAAAAACTGTTTTTTTGATTAGTTGTCGGTAAAGGTGATTGCGCAATCCACATCTTCGTCAACGCCCTCGGGAACGAAGGTGACTCTGACGTCGTATTCACCAACCGTCAATCCCTCTGCTTCAGCCGCCGCGATCACGTCGCTCTTGCTGACGGAAAGTCCGCAAAGGTTGGTCAATTCGGTAACGTTGATATCTGCAAGCAGGATCTCATCATTGCCGTCTGCGCCGGGCTCACGAAGGATAAGGCTGACAAAGTAGTAGAAGGTAACGTCTTCGCGCGCATAGTAACCGAGAACGTAATTCTCGTTGTTACCAAGCGCATCGGTCAGATCCTCAATGACAACGGGACCGCTCGCGCCGTTTGCGTTCTCAAGTCCGCAGGTCGAGCAACGGTAGAGGTCGTCTTCGACCTGATACCAATTGTGATCAGGCTCGATCGGCTCAATGCTGATCGTCTCGTCGCATACAGGACAGTACCAGCGTCTGCTTCCGGGCTGCGTGCAGGTCGGTTCCTTTGTGGTGATCCCCCACGTTGCAGGATGACGGTCGACAGGCTCGGTATAGAATTCACCGTCGGAATCCGAATAGGTGCGAGTAGTCAGGCACGTAGGCTCTGCCCACTCGTTGCAATACCAATATTCATCATCGGATCCAACGCGGTAACATTCCTTATCATACATAACGAAGGCAAAGCTGTTTCCGTTTACGTGCTTGTAAACGCCGCGCGTTTCTCCGTAGTCATACGTTCCGTCTGCAAAAGCTCTGCGCCAATCGTAATTGTAAGCCGTGCGAACTTCGCCATCATACGAGAAGGTTTCGGCATTGCGGTAATACGTTGCAAAGCCGTTGCCCGAAAGGTTCTCGGAAAGAATCTCATGCTTTACCGTATTGCCGTTTGCGTTATACGTATAGAGCTCCTGATAGTATCCGTTGCAGGTTTGGCAGGTATAACGGTGACCGTTATCAAGGTCACTGTAGAGATAATCGTGATACTGCATCTTATCGCCGGTCTTGAAGGTGATCTCATCCATCCAAGTATCGGTTGCCTGGTCGTAGCCAAGCTGCCAGGTCTCGTACCGATATGCCGTGCAGTTGTCCTTATCCCAGAGCCAGTAGGTCGCGTATCTGATCTTCAGCTCGCACTGAACGGGATCGGTTACAGCGCAGGTGTAAATATAATGGGAATCATAAACGTAGCTCCAACCGTCTGTCGTATTCTGGCTTTCGGTCAGATAATCGTCGATCCACATATCACAGCCCTGAGAATCAAGCTCACACAGTGCTTCATCACGATTAATGTAGTGCTCCTGACCGCACGCACAGACGTGCTCGGTCAGATAACCGTGGCAAACAGAGCCGTACTGATCAAGATCGATGGTTCTGATAATGTAGGTTTTGTGGTAGGTCTCGTAATCCTCGTAGGTGTGTCCGCAATCCTTGCAAACGTAGGTAAAGTTGACACCATCATTACAGGAAGTTGCGCCGTCTACGAGAGATGCGGTAACCTCATAATCGTGCGCGATTTCGGTACGAACGTACGTAACGGTATCCAAGAGCGTTCCAACGTTGATCACGTAGGAATAATGGGTTTCCATCATACACGTTTCTGCATTTCTGACGCTGTAATAGGTCTTGCTGATATACAGATCGCACTCTCTGCACTTGCCGACCTCTGCGTGGTACTTGTGTCCGTCATCGTTGATGCCGGAATCATTGGTCCATGTCATATTCATGCAGTAGTTGGAGTTGGTCCAAGCCTCTGCACCGCAGGGGCAAGAATAAACCTCAAAATAACCGTTGCAAGCACCGTATTCGGTCAGATCATAGCGTACCTTTCTGTACGTACTGTGACCGTTCTGTTCCCAGTGACCGGAATCTCCACAGCCCGTGCACACCTCGTATACGGTATAGCCTTCCTCGCAGGTCGTGCCGTTCATATCAAAGGTGTATTCGTAGGTATGACCTTCGCGCTTGTAGTTCGTTGTGAGCTCGTAGATCGTTTCACCGTTGAGAATAAATTTGTACTCGGTCGTTTCGATATAGTTACAATTTTCATCCTTTGCGGACTTGGTCTGCTTGTAGAGCTTCTGCGCACCGCAACGACGGCAGGTAGAAACCTCATATCCGTCATCGTTGGTGCCGTTGTTCTCCCAGTTACAGGACCACGTCTCAACGCCGCCACCCGTAACGGTGTTACAGATCTTACACGTGTACTCATACGCGTAGGTGCCGCGGCACATGCCAAGCTCCGAAAGCTCAACGCGAACGGATTCTATGTTGTGTCCGCTTCCCCAGCTTTCCCATGTGTATCCGCAATCCTTACAACGGTACGTGATCTCGTATCCGTCCTCGCAGGTCTCACCTCTAAGCGTAGAATCGATCACCTCGTAATCGTGATCTTCGTTGGTGTAAGACTCTTCATACTGATATACGATCTCATTGTTCTTGTAGTAAATGTAGGCGTTGGTGTATTGGTATCTGCAGTTTTCATCCTTCTCGGTCTGCGAAGACTTATGATGCCGCTTTGCACCGCAAGTCAGACAAACGGATTCGTGGTAGCCGCTTGCATCCTCACCAATATCCATCCATTTGCACTCGTCATGGATCCAAGAATTGATCGTCATGTCGCAAATGACGCAGTACTCGATCTCCGCACTTCCGCCACAAAGTCCAAGTTCACCGAGGTCTACTTCTTTCCATTCGCCCATGTGTCCCGCACCCATGCGAGTTTCCTTTTCGCCGCAAACATTGCAGGTAAGCTTTATGGTCCAACCGTCTTCGCACGTGTCGCCCTCTTTGGCAATATCATACTCGTAGTCGTGATCTTCCTCACGCTCGTGCATGATACCCTTGTAGAGCATCTCGGTACCCTTATAAACGGTCAAGGAGAAGTAATAATCGGTAATACAAGCGGAGGTTTCCTCCATCCACTCGTCAATTACGTACTTAAGTCCGCAGGTGTTACAGGTCATGGTTTCTCTTTCGTGGAGAACACCGTCAACCATAACCTCCTCATCCACTTCCGTGCAGTCGCAGTTGATATCCATTTCCGCATCATCGAGATATCCACAGATCTCGCACTCGTAAATGTAGATCACACCGCCGCACTCGGTAAACTCGGAGAGATCAATCATGCCCTCTTTGAAGTTGTGCATATTGTCTTTATAGGAGGTGTACATTCCGCAACGCTTGCAGGATGCGATAACCTTGTAGCCTTCCTCGCAGGACTTGCCCTCTTCGATCTCATAAGTGTATTCCATCTCATGTTGGGTATTCGTTCCGGTCTCGGAGGAGGTAACGATTATTTCATCATTATTATAAACGGTGATCGTCATCGTCATTTCGGTCTCGCAGGGGGTCGGATTCTTCATCGAGGCCATCTGAACGAATTTCAATCCGCAATCGGGGCAATCAACGGTTCCAACGAAATACTGAACACCGTTCTCAGTATAGGTCTTCTGAGTCATAATACCCTCAAGATCGCCGCCGTTGCAGCCGCCGTGAATCGTTTCGATCGCGGTTACCTTATCGCAATCCTTGCAACGCATGATCTCTACAGTACCGCCGCAGGTGCTGTACTCAGAGAGATTGATCACGTCTTCTTCATCATCGTGCATTTCCTCGGTGGTCTTGTAGATCACGTGCTCGAGGATCGGCTCGCCGTTCATAGAGAAACTGTAATCGTAAACCATCTCATACTCGCATCCGCCAATCGGCTTCACAATATTCACGTCGTCAATGGTCAGACCGCAGTTGCGGCAAGTCAGCTGAACGTGTACTGTTTCGGTTCCGTCTTCAGCCGTCTCGTCCTTGATCTCATCGAACTCGAAGAAGCAAGCGCCAAAGGTACCTTCACCCAGCGATTCCATATCAAAGGTCTTAACGTCGCCGCACTCACAGATCATGTAAGTAAACGGACTGCCACCACACGCACCAAGCTCGGTCGGATCAAGAGTAACCTCCTTGGATGGCTTATGGTCGCAAGAGCCGTCCTTCTTACCGCAATGCACGCAAACACCGCTCTCATAGAGGTGCGTTCCGGTCTTTGCGATCACTTCGGTCTTGGTAGCGCCGCACGCGCAGTGGTAAACACGCTCGCCGTCCGCGATACAGGTGGGCTGTACGGAAACGGTGCTGGTCGCAAAGTCATGCGCTGCACTGTCTGCCTTCACACCGCAAACGGTACAAACATGCCAATGCTGTGTTGCATCATACTTCCAAGCGGTCGTGTAGCTGTGACCGTTGGGAGTGCCCTCACCGGAGGACTTCAGATCGGTGTAGACAATGCCGTTGTACGCTGTCTTTGCCGTGTACTCGGTTCTCTCACCCTTGGTACAGGTTGCGGGCATCGTCTTTACGGTAAGCGTTACGGCACCGTCGAAGCTGTGCTCGTCATCGTTCGCGCAAACGAAGGTCACGGTAACGGAGGAATAATCCTCTGCCCACGTCCATACAGGCGCGTAATCGTGTCCGGTGGAAAGCACGATGCTATCGGTATAGGTATAATCGCAGTTGTCGCAAACGTACGTGGTGTATCCGTTCTCTTCGCAGGTTGCGGGCACCACGGTGGTGGTCCATGCATGACCCGTTGCGGGGATCTTGATCTCATAGGAGTGACCGCAATCCTCACAGGTATAAACAGTCTTTCCGTTTGCCGTACAGGTTGCCTCCGTGGTAACAGCCGCATATGCGTGTCCGTCAGCAACATTGGTTACGGTCTTGACCGTCTTGTGGCAACGTACGCAGACCTCAAGCTTGTAGCTATCGCTGACGCATCCGCCATCAAACACGGTGGTTCTGTAGCTACAGCCGTAGTACGCGCATCTCTGCTCGGGAGTCAGTCTGGTAACCGTGTAATAAGAGAAGTGATTGGTCTTGAAGGTCACGAAGCCGGCATTGTTGTACTCTGCCTTGATCGAAACGACCTCGGGGAGCCCGGTTTCCTCATTGGTGGTTACGAACCAAATGAAGATCGCATCCGCATCCTCACCGGGAGCAAGCGTATAAGGCAAGGTAACCGTGACATACTCGTCACCGAAGTTGCTTACAGGCTCGTTGCTTCCTGTCTTCTTAATGGAGAAGTTATATACGGGGTTATCTCCAACCTGAGCCGCAGTACCTGCAGGCATTGCGGGACGCTGATCGCCCTCAAGCTTTTCTGCCTCAAGCTTAACAGACTCATTGATTCCGTTGAGCGCGTTACCGAGGTTAACGTTGACGTTTTCCTGCGCGGTCGCGCCGTCCAGCTTGAGCTGAAGATCCGTATTGGAGAGGTTGCTTGCCGTATCCTCTGCAACGTTGCTGTCATAAACGCTTACTTCTCTGGTCGTATGACAGTACTCACACTCGTCAGTACGCTTATTATTTACGACAGTGCCCTCATTCCAAAGGTGATAGCTTGCCTTGTTGGTCTCATCCACCTTGATGGGAGCAGTGTAGGAATGCTTATCCGCCGTAGAAGCACAGTTCGTGTTCGTACAGGTATAAGTCATTACACCGTTTGCAAGGCAGGTGGGCGCGGTAGTAATGGAGCCCGTGTAGGTATGACGGAAGACGTGCTCTTTTTCAATGTCCTCGTGGCAAGCGTTACACTTGTACCAAAGAACGTACTCGCAGGTCTCGCCCACACGCACTTCAACGGCGCTCACACCTGTAAAGTTATGTCCGTTTGCCTCACCGATCGTTTCGGTGTAAACGTCATGACAGGTCGAGCACTCGTAGGTCTTGGTTGCCGCATTGGTACAATCCGCAGAAGTAGAATCGATCTCTACGTAAGCATGATTGAGCGCAGGCTCCTCGGCACCGCAGCCGTAAACACTACAGGTTCTGCCGTTTTCGCAGGTTCTGACCCCGCTCCAAACGTGTCCGGTTGCAACGATAGGCTCGGTTTTGGTCGTGTGGCATACGTCACAGGTGAACCTTCTGGTTCCGTTAGTGGTACAGGTTGCGGCATTCGCTACAACACCGTTGTCCCACGCATGCGCGGGAAGATCACCGTACTCCTCGCCGCAGGCAGCACACTCCGCACGCTCGGTGCAGGATGCCTCACCACCGGCACAAGCCGCGGTCTCTACGTGCGTATCGTCATTGATACAAACTCTGGTATGCGTGCCGTCACCGTTAGAGGTCCAAACACTGTACGAATGTCCGAGAGGATCACCGTACTTGAAGGTCTCGGTACCCTTGTTTCCACATACGCAGGAATAGTAGTAGAGTGCCGCCTCCTCACAGGTAGCATCGGCGCATCTGTAGGTAGCCTCAGCCTTTTGCTGATCAAAGATATGTGTCAAAGTACCGTTGTAGTCGATCCCACAACGTCCGCATTTGCCGATGTTCGCGCAAGTATTGATGTGTCCGAGCGCTTCGCCCTCGGTCATATCACAGTGCTTACAGGTTTTCGGCTTTGTGCAGGTCGCATCCAGCCACTCGTGCTCTACGATCACCGAAAGATTTGCGATCACGTTGTAGTTCGCATCGAAATCGGTGTCACAGCCGTCACAGTGGTAGTGACCGAGCTGACCGTAGGTTCCGCACACTGCGTCAACCGCGTCGATCCACTCGCCATACTGATGTCCCGTGGCTTCGATCGCTTCTTTTTCGATCTCGCCGCAGGCTGCACATTCACGTTCCCGCATACCCATGAGGTGACAGGACGCATCCTTTGTGACCGTCCAGGCGCCCCATTCGTGGGAACAATCCGCACAAGCGCTCAAGCCGCAGACAGCCAAAACCACCAGCAGCAAACAAAGAACACTTGCAGCAACACATTTTTTGATGTTCATTTTTTCGCCTCCATTTAGTAATAATGTTGCATGTTAGAAATTATATCACCATTTCACAACAAAGTCAATATACATTTTCCTATTTTGTATATATTTACATATCTTTTGTAGGGTTGGACAATGCGCGCTTTTTTTTTGACAAATATATACTCTCTTTTTGCAAAAAAAGACGAACGACAAATCATTTGCGTCATTGAACCTCACGCCGATATGCAAGCGGAGATTTGCCCGTTTCCTGCTTAAAAACGCGACAAAAATAGGAAATGCTTGAAAATCCGCAGCGCTCGCTGACCTCGGTGACCGAGATATGCTCCTTACGAAGCATGCTCTCCGCCATAACGATCCTCGTTTTAAGAATGTAATCCATAACGGTCATGTTCATTGCGGCGCGAAAGCTGCGACAAAAATGATATTTACTGACGTGGATCGCCGCGCAGATCTCATCAATGGTCAATTCATGAAAAATGTTGTCGCAAATATATTCGATCGCCTTATTGATAAAGCCCGAGGTCGGTTGCGTGCTCTCAATGGAGTAGCGATCCAAAAGGATCAGCAGCTTGAGTGTCGCGTGCAGATAGATCGCGTCACGGTGTCGCGCATCATTGTTTGACTCCATGATCTCGGCAAACAAACGCTCCACCTCATCGTGCTCTTCCTTCGGGATCACCGCATAAATAAACGCCTCCTTGCTAAACTGCTCCAAAAAGCCCTTTCCGTCCAAAAGATCGGATATCATTCGCTCGGGAAAGATCAGCTTTGTGCGCTCGTAAGTTTCCGGCTCGTCCGGCATCGTATAGTGATATTTTCCCACACCGATAAAGCACAAAACGCCCGATTTGATCGGGTATGTTTTTTCACTGCACACGATGCTTCCTCCGTCAGAATGCATATAAATGAGCAGATGCTCCTCCGAGGCGTGCCAGATTTTAAAATATGCATCCTTTCCTATCTCTCGATAAACCAGCTTCTTCATTCCGTCACCTCCGACGCTATTTTAGCATTTTTTCGATTAAAAAGCAATAGTAGTAAAAAAGCAAGCAATATTTGTCTATATTTTTTGCATTTTTTGTGATAAATTATAAGTAACAACAAAAAAGCGAGGTATTAAAAATGGAAAAGTTAAAAGGCATTTTTACAGCATTGCTCACTCCCTTTGACGAAAACAACAAGGTCAACGAAAAATCTCTTGCCGATCTCGTTCGTATGAACGTCAAAATGGGCGTCAAGGGCTTTTACGTTGGCGGCAGCACGGCAGAGGCGTTCCTGCTCTCCACCGACGAGCGCAAGCTCATCATGGACATTGTCAAGGATACGGCTCCCGAGTGTACCCTTATCGCGCACATTGGCTCCCTGGACGAAAGAGTCGCACTGGAGCTCGGCAAGCACGCGAAAAACCTCTCCTACGATTTGGTCTCTTCCGTCGCTCCCTTCTATTTTAAATTCAGCTTTGATGAGATTAAAAACTATTACTACCGTCTCGCAGACGGCTCCGAGCTTCCCATGCTCGTATATCATTTCCCGAACTTCTCGGGCGTCAACATGGGGATCAAAGAAATGAGCGCGTTTCTTGCCGACGATCGCTTTGCGGGCATCAAATATACCTCCAACGATTTCTTCACGCTTGAAAGATGCAAGGCGCACTTCCCCGATAAGGTCATCTACAACGGCTTTGACGAGATGTTCCTCGCAGGACTTTCAATGGGCGCAGACGGCGCGATCGGAAGCACCTACAACTTCATGGCAAACAAGTTCGTTAAGATCAACCTCCTCTTTGCACAAAACAAGCTCGCAGAGGCAAGAAAGCTCCAGAACGAAGCAAACGAGATCATCGAGGCTTTGATCAAGGTCGGCGTTATGGCAGGTGAAAAGGCTGTTGTCAGCGCAATGGGTATTCCCATGGGCAACTGCCGCGAGCCCTTTGGCAAGCTTGAGGGCGATGCACTGAAGCAGTTCCTTGATTTCGTCCTTCCCAAGATAGAGGCTTGATATGGCGATTCAAAGATTTATCATCAATCGAGACGATACCAAAACACAGGCTTGGCCCGATCTGACACTTGCGGACAACGGAGATCTTGTTTGCGTTTTTACCGAATGTGCCGAGCATTTGGATCGCACGGGCTCCCGTCTTTGCTATTGCAAAAGTGCGGATCGAGGTAGAACCTGGACGGACAAGCGCGGCTTGACCGATTACGGCACGCGCCGAGACCTCTTTAACAATGCACGCATCAACAATATCAACGGAACACTCGTGATCGTTTGTGACCGCATCGTCGGTGAGACAGGTGAAATAGGCGTTGACGAGGATCGCGGTTGGACACGCGTTTACGCATGGACGTCCGCGGATCACGGAGAGACATGGAACGGTCCCTTTGAGACCCCCGTTGACGGCATTTGCCCCGATCGATTGCGCATGACCAAGAGCGGACGCGTTCTGCTCTCCGCGCACAAGCTCAATCCAGAAACGGACAAGCTCGAGCAGTATCTGTGGTACACCGATGACAAGGGCAAAACATGGTCCGACCGCGTAACGGTTGCGGCAGACCCGCGCTATAACCTCTGCGAGGGACATATCATCGAGGCGCCCGACGGAACACTCGTGGAATACATGAGAGAAAACTCTTGGAATGGAACCGAATGTCAAAAGGCAATCTCCTACGACAACGGAAAAACGTGGGAAGGCGTTTATCCCACCCCCATTCAAGGCTGTCACCGTCCAACGGTCGGGTATCTTCAAAGCGGCGAATTGTTGATGACCTACCGCTATCTGCAAGGGGGAAAGAGCGGAAACCTCAGCAAGCGCTCGCAGAACACCTTTGCTGCACTGCTCTCTGCCGACGAGATCACCGAAACCGAACGCAACAAGCAGCAATGCTGCATCATGCCGATCGACCACGACCGAAACCCCAAGCCCGACAACGGCTATACCGGATGGGTACAGTTTGATGACGGCGAGATCTACGTCGCTTACTACATCAAGGACGACGCGCCCTTCGACCATATTCGCGGCTGCAGCTTTTATCAAACCGACATCAGATTTTAAAAAACAAGCCATCGTTACGGTATCAATTTTTCAAGGAGATCATACCATGAGAATTCTCGCCAATGAATTGGCAATTCCCTTCCGTGCAGGATGGGAGTGCCACGCGTCGCATCTGACCGTGCTTGACGACGGTAGCGTTTTCTGTGTTTTCTTCCACGGATCTGTGGAGGGACGCGACGACGTTCGCATTTACGGAGCCTTCCGCAGGGCAAACGGAAAATGGCAATATCCGTTTGCGATCAGCGAGGACGACGGCATTGCGCATTGGAATCCCGTCCTGCACCGAAAGAAGGACGGAACCTACGTGCTTTACTACAAGATCGGTAAAACCACGTCAACGTGGAAGACCTATTATCGCACCTCCACGGACGAATGTAAAACATGGTCAGCGGCGCAAGAATTGGTCCCGGGCGACGAAAGCGGCGGAAGAGGTCCCGTACGAAACAAAATGATCTATCTTTCGGACGGCAGCCTTCTCGCAGGTGCCTCCTCCGAGCAAGGAGAATGGCGTTGCTTCTTTGACCGCTCGTTTGACGACGGAAAAACGTGGCAAAAATCCGTGCTTTTGTCCATTGCATCGGATATGAGAGAAAAACACGATACCCTTGACAACAAAGGGATCATCCAACCCACGCTTTGGGAAAGCGAGAGCGGCGCACACGCGCTGATGAGATCGAGCGAGGGACGAATCTACCGTACCGATTCCAAGGATTTTACACATTGGTGTCAGCCGTATGCGATCGATGTCCCGCACAACAACAAAGCGATCGACATCGTTCGTCTACCCGATGGTCGGCTGATCCTTGCCTGCAACCCGACCGCAAACAAGGATCACAAAATCATCTCTCCCCTTTCTCTCCTTGTTTCCAAGGATGACGGCAAAACATTTTCTCTCTACACCCATCTTTCCACGATGGAGGGACGCAATTTTTATCCCGCTCTGCAATACGAAAACGGACATCTCCACATCACCTATACCTTCAACCGATACGAGATCGTCTATATGTGTCTTGACGATCTGTAAACAGTTATTCAAAGGAGCTCAGCATGATCGATTACAAAATCAAAGATAAATTTGAATTACAGCACGCAAGCTTTTTCGGCTATACGGAGGAGATCTACCAAAAGATCATCGACCGCCGCATGACCTCGGATTTTGCGGTAGAAAACGTGCTGGCAGAAGCCGAGGAGCAATTCATTACCCGGATCGATGACAAATATGCTCCCGTCGGAATGTGGCGCGGCGAATTCTGGGGAAAATGGATCATCAGTGCCGTTCGTGCGTGCAAATACAAAAAGAACGCTAAGCTCGCAGGCATCATCCGCAAGAGCGTGGATAAGATCATCGCAACCGCAAACGAGGACGGCTACATCGGTACCTATCAAAACAGTAAGTTGATCCTTCCCTGCACCAAGGAGGAAGGGCTTCGCGCGATCGGCTTTCGTTGCGATTTTTGCTGGAACATCTGGTGCGAAAAATACACGCTTTGGGGACTGATCGAGGCTTACGAGCTGCTTGGAGACCAAAATATATTGGAAAGTGCCGAGAAAATGGCAATTCAGATCATTGATACCGTTCACGAAACGGGTGTCAATCCATGCGAGACGGGAACCTTCTTCGGCGTTGCCTCCGGCTCGATCATGAAGCCGATCCTCTCGCTTTATCGCATCACAGGCAACCAAAGACTTCTTGATTTTGCCATTGAGATTGCAGACGGCTTTGAGCGTGATGACGTGCGTTCCATCAAGCTGATCAAGAATTCTCTCAACGACCTCCCCATCCATCTTTGGAATTACAGCAATCCGTTCGCGGTCGCGAAGCGCAAATTTGACAATCAGAAGGCATATGAAATGATGTCCTGCTTTGAAGGCATTTGCGAGCTTTACCGTTTGACGGGAATAGAAAAATATTTTGTAGCATCCAAGAAGTTCTACGATCTTCTCATCAAATACGAATACAACCGCCTCTTCTCGGTCGGCTTCAACGATAGATTTCTGTTTGCCTCCTCTGTTGAGGATGCGATCAGCGAGCCATGCGACATCGTACATTTTTTGAGATTGACCGAGGATCTCTACAGGCTCACGGGAGACGTGGCATACCTTGATTATTATGAAAAGGCATTCCTCAACGCCTTTCTCGCAAGCCCCACGCGTGACGGAACCTGGGGCGCTCGCGCGATCCGTTCCATGTCTCATCACGTCGCCGAATACGACGTGGTCGATATGAAGCACAATCAATGCTGTGTCAATAACCTCCCCCGCACCTTTGCCTCCACCGCAGATCTGATGGCAACCGCAAACGAGAACGGCGTTTTCCTCAATCTTTACCTTCCCTCGGAAATCAATGCTAAAAAGGCGAAAATTACCGTCTCCGACGGATACACGCAATATTGCAAGGTATCTGTCAAAATCGATGCCACAGAAGCCGTTACCGTTCATTTTCGCATCCCCGAATGGAGTATTCACACCACAATCACCTGCAACGGAACGGAGTACAAAGCGCATCCGTGCACTTACGTTGCTGTCCCCGTAGCTGTTGGAGAAAGCCAAGTGGATATTCAATTTGACAACACACCAAGAGTCCAATACTGCGATCTGCCGCGCGATATGCTTCCCCTCACCCCCTTCTATCAAATGCGCTACGATATGCATTCTCCCGCGGAGCACACGAGGGAAAATCGCGCAACGCTTTGCATCGGTCCAATCCTCTTGGCACTCACCACGCAGCTCGGCACCGATTGGAGGACGATCACCGAGCGTGCGACCGTCAACGGCAAATGCAAGCAATGCACCGCTACCCCCACCAACCATGAAGGAATGCTTTGCAGCTATGACGTTACGTTTGAAATCGAAAACGGCACGGAAACACTTCCTATGTGCGATTATGCCTCGGCATCCAACCGATTTGTCGAAAACGATTTTTCTATTTTTGTTTGAATCGATCGTTTACCGTATCGCGCGTTATGGCAAATGCTTCGCATTTGCGTGGTTCAAATCATGCATTTCAACAAGTAAAAAAGAAGACACACCGCATGGTGTGTCTTCTTTTTTATGGTCGGAGTGACTGGATTCTGAACCAAAACGCGCGCGTTTTTCCGCAAAAACTCGATCGTTTACCGTATCGCGCGTTATGGCAAATGCTTCGCATTTGCGTGGTTCAAATCTATTATCTGCAATCGTAAAAAGAAGAGAGGATATCTTGCGATATCCTCTCTTCTTTTTATGGTCGGAGTGACTGGATTCGAACCAGCGGCCTCTTGGACCCGAACAAATACGCCATCGTTTTTTGACTACTTTAGTTGACTTTTTGGTGCTTTTTAGTCTGAAAACGATGCTTTCGGATGCTCCCCGTCGCACTG
>JAFTJB010000157.1 GCA_017456625.1 Clostridia bacterium | reverse complement strand
CTTGTTCATCATCACGTCCTTGCCGATCACGAAGGGCTCGCTCCAAGCAAGCTCGTCCGCGTCGGGATCGTCGCAAACGGCGGCGTAGGCGGCGTGATCGGGCGCAACTGCCCAGGTCAGCCAAAGCCTGCCGAGCGGATCGATCCAAAGGCAGGGGTCGTAGCAGCGATGCCCCTCCTCAAAGGCTACCGCGATCGGGTCCGAGAAGCTGCGCTGATCGTCGGATCTGCAAAGCAGCACGTAGTTTCCCAGCTCCTCCTTGGTGCCGCCCGAGTAGAAGGTGAGAAACACGCGACCGCGCGGTGTGACCTCAATGCTTGGGATCCCTTGCCAGATGCGAAGCGCGGGAGCGTATTTTTTCAGTTGTTCGGGATTGGTGATCAGCATAACGAATCCTCCGTTTCTGAATGTTCACTACTATTCTATCACAAAAAAAGAAAAAAGTATATAAAAATATTGCTTTCTTGTAGCAATATGCTTTTTCGGCAACGGTGCTTCTATGTGAAAAAAGCAATATTATTATATACATTTCCCGAAAAAAACGCTATAATAGTAGTGGATCCCGGGTTGAATGAAAAAAATCGAAATCTATCTTTTGTACAAGTTTTTCTATGTCGCGGCTCTAACACTTTTTAAGTGGGAATGTTATAATAAATTGAGAACGCACTCAAATGAAACCGTCAAACGGTTCATATAAAAGCAGAAAGGAAAGAAAGAAAAATGAAAAAACAGCAAAGCAAGCTCGTCCTTCGCGCTCTGGTTGCCCTTCTTTTGGTGTTCGTTACGCTTCTGACCGCGGCGTGCGGCGGCAAGGGAGGAAAGACACCCGTTGCGACCACGGCTCCGCAAACCGAGGGGAACGGTCCCACGGCAAGCGCGAATCCCTTGGAAACGGTTGAGGTGAGAAATTTCGACCGCGACATTATGGTGCTCAGCGCGGGCTACACAAACGGTTGGATGGTGCAGGGCGTGGACTATGAGAACACCGTTGCGGGCGAGCCGATCGCCGAGGTGGTCTATAAGCGCACGCTGGCGTTCGAGGAAAAGTACAACACCACCGTGTTCTCCACGGGAACCGACAGCAACAGCGTCTATAAGGCACTGGAGGCATCGGTCCGTATGAACGCGGCAGACTACGACCTCGTGCTTCCGCATCCCACCGACGGTCTTGCAACGATGATGCTCTCGGGGTGGTTTACCGATCTGAACACGGTGGAGACCATTGATCTCACGGGTGCTTGGTACAACCAATCGCAGATCGAGAACTATACCTCCAACAACAAGCTCTACATCGCCACCTCGGATATTATCGTGCAGGGTCAGTCCTTCATCGCGCTCGTTTACAATCGCGCGCTGATGGCAAAATACAATTTCGAGACCGACGTGAAAACGCTGGTGGAGGAGAAAAAGTGGACGATGGAGGCACTCGACGAGATGCTCACCGTAACCGAAAGCTCGAGCACGGGAGAGGAGGAGCAGGTCTACGGTCTTGCCTTCAACTATGCTTCTATCGGCCGTTGGATGTACGCGATGGGAGAGACCATTCTGCAAAGAGGAACCGACGGCAGCTTTACCGCAGGATGCAAAAACAACAAGATGCTCTCGATCGCCCGTTCGCTTGACAAGTTGCTCAACTCGCACGGTGATGCGGTGGTTCTGAGCAAGGCGTATTCGACCCAGCTTGCGGCAAGTGACGTTTGGAAGGCATTTTCTGCGGGCAACGCACTTTTCCTGACCTGGGATATTGGCGGATGCTATAACTATTTGCGTGAGCTGTCCTTCAACGTGGGCTACGCGCCGCTTCCTCTGCATGATGATAAGCAGAATGATTACTACATCAACTGCGCGGCAGGACTCTTTGCGATCCCGACAACGGCTTACAGCCTGGAGGAGAGCGGACTGATGTTCGAGTTTATGTCCCGTTATTCCTACGTCAACCTGCGTCCCGTGTTCTTCGAGACTATTCTGGGCGGACGTCTTTCCGAGTTCCCCGAGGATTACGCAATGCTGGAGTTCCTGCATAACCACAAGTCCTGGGACTTTGGTTACACGCTCGACGAGGATGCGGCTTATCTGGATTGCTTGATCAAGCCCGTGGTGGAAAACAAAACGCCCGACAGCGTATCCATCCAGCTTTCCGCGCTTCGCAAGGTCATGACCGAGATCTTGGAGCAGGCGAACGGAATTCAGTAAGATCGATCGAAATTTTTTGGAGCGGCGGTGCCTTTCTTGAGAAGCGCACCGCCGCTTCCTTTTTTGAATTACACACGGCATCGGACGGAGAACCGTAAAAATCTTCGACCCGACCACGCACAGACACCCTTTTGATCGGCTGTTTCACCCAAAATTTCCCCCGAAAACTATCATTATTATATACAAGCGCCATTCTTTTGATGGATATGTCAAAAAACAGGCTTCATTTTTGTTTGTTTTTTACGAAAATTCAAAAATGAAACGATTCGGAACAGAATTATCGAAAATTTGCCTGTTTGTTAATTTACATTTGAGGCAAAAAGGTGTAAACTAATGTTGTGCTTGGGATAGGCGTCTCTATAGTTAGAAAACAAGAATCTCAAGCCCTTCAAGCAACGGTGATTTTGCCCTTTGAGGGAGGGCATTTTCATAAAATTCAAGAAAAAAGGAGAACAGAACAAATGAAAAAGTTTCTTTGTCTCGCAATTTCCTTTGTCATGATCTTCTCTTCCTTCGCTCTTTGCGTAAGCGCAGGCGCGGAAGACACCATCATGATTCCGGGAATTGACCTCAACGCAGGTACCGCAGGCTATACCTACGATACCGCAAATCGTTTGTCTGCTACCGAGCTCGAGGCTCTGGCAGACATTAAGACCGTTGAGACCGTTGAGGCGGGCACCAACTACAAGGTGACCGACGCGGAAGGTCTCGTCAAGATGGCAACCCTTGTCAATACGAAGGCAACGGCGTTCTTTAAGAGCATCGTTTACTTCGCAAACGACATCGACATGGCAGGCGTTACCGATTGGACTCCTATCGGTAACAAGGACGGTGCACACAATGCCGCACATGGTGACACTATGTTCCGCGGCGTGCTCGACGGACAGGGCTACACGCTGAAGAATCTTGTTGTAACCTCGGCTGCTACCCCTGCTGACGGCACCTTCCTGAACGTGTCCTTCATCGGCTTTATGCGTGGTGGCGCGCTCCGCAACCTCATCGTTGACGAGAGCTGCTCCTTCACCTACACGGGCTCCTCCACGAACGTTCGCGTTGGTCTCGTTGCCTTCACCCAGAACCAGGGCCCCGATGGAGCGGGCGCAGATACGAACCCCGAGTTCAACAAGGACACGGATGCAAACTACGGTCTCGGTCAGACTGCGGGTGATTCTCCGCTTCCCATCTGCTGGTTGATTGAGAACGTTAAGAGCTTCGCAACCGTGAAGTCCAACGGCGGAATGGTTGGCGGTATTCTTGCAACTTCTCAAGGCTTTACCGGCTATCGCGGCGCGATCAGCCACTGTGAAATGAACGGCACCGTTCAGGCTCCCACCGCTGCAGGCATCCTCGGCGTTCTGAACTCCGGCAACAGAAACTTTGTAATCGCAAACTGCAAGGTTGCAGGCACGATCAAGGCTGACACCGCTGAGAAGGTATGCCAGAAGCTCGCAGGTAACTTGACCGATACCAACAATGACGTTGCAGGCGCAACCGTCGGCTCCTTCCTCGAGCTCCCCACGGACGTCGGCTACGATGCTTCCAAGGTCGTTGCGAAGGAAGGTCTCGCGGAGCTCGTTGACCTCGCAACCCTTTCTACCGACGGCACCCTCAACACCGTTGACAACGAGCTTTGGACCAACACCACCGAGTTTAAGATTACCGACGTTGCAGGAATGAAGCTGCTTGCGCTTCTCGCAAACAAGCTCTCCGGCGGCGGATCTCTCGGCTTCCAGTATGATAACTGCGCGGGCAAGATCTTCTACCTTGCAAACGACATCGACTTTACCGGCGTTACCGATTGGACTCCCATCGGATATGACCCGATCGGTGCCGAGGACGTGTCCTACAACCGCTTCAGAGGTACCTTTGACGGTCAGGGTCACTCCATTAAGAACCTCGTGATGACCTCTGACGTAAGCGACGGCTACATTCAGCTCGGTCTGTTCGGAACTCTCGCACACGCTGAGGTTCGCAACCTTATCATCGACGAGAGCTGCTCCTTCACCTACACCGGAACCTCGGGCGGCGCACGCGTTGGCGCGCTCGCAGGCAAGATCTCGGTAGAGGGTGCGGGCGATAAGGGTGTGTTTGATGAAGAGGCTGAAACGCCCGTTTTCTACTCCCTCATCATTGAAAACGTAATGAGCAAGGCAACCGTTTCCTCCAACGCCGGCTATGCAGGCGGTCTGATCGGTATTTCGGTTGCAGGCGGCAATGACGTTGCAAAGATCGACGGCGTTACCGTAGAGGCAAACGTAACCGCTGCAAAGGCACAGGCTGCCGCAGGTATTCTCGGCGCGGTTCACGGCAGACACATTGAGATCAACAACGCTGCATACAAGGGCGAGGTTGTTGCGAAGTACTACGCAGCAGGTATCGTTTCCAGCGTTGAGCTCGCAGGCGCAAACCAGGGCATCAGCGTCGTTTCCAACTGCGTTGCTATGGGTAAGGTTTCCGCAAATGCGGTTGGCGCGATCTACGTTGAGGCTACTGCAGGCCTGATCAACGAGGCTGATTGCGACGGCTCGGCTATGGTTGAGAACGTTGTTGAGGCTGATCCTTACCTTGGATACGACAAGGAAACCACCGTTACCTATGAAGGTATCGTTGGTTACGATCCCGCAAGAGTTGAGAAGAAGGACCTCGCCGAGGTTCTCCCGATCTGCGCG
>JAFTJB010000019.1 GCA_017456625.1 Clostridia bacterium | reverse complement strand
GGGCTCGCTCTATCTCAATGGGATCTACGATCTTGCCGTTTCGCACGATCTGCTTGCCGTAAAGGGCGCGACGGCGGAAACGGTCAAGCAGGTCGTCAGCCATCCGCAGGCGCTCGGTCAGTGCGCGGAGTACATCCGCAGACACGGCTGGATGCAATTGGAGTATCCCAACACCGCTATGGCGGCGAAGTACGTCGCGGGAGCAAGCGATCCCACAATCGCGGCGATCGCCAGCGAAGAGGCGGCGGAGATCTTCGGGCTTGAGGTGCTTGAGAAGAACATCAATGAGAGCCGTGCCAACACCACGCGCTTTGCCGTGTTCTCTCGCTCCGAAAATCGAAATCTCTCCACGCGCATGGGCGCGCATTTCGTATTGATGTTCACCGTGCAGAACAAGGCGGGGTCGCTTGCAAAGGCGATCAACGTCATTGGCTCGCACGGCTTTAACATGAGAACACTGCGCAGCCGTCCCATGAAGGAGCTGCTCTGGCAGTACTATTTCTACGTAGAGGCAGAGGGCAATATCCACTCTCCCGAGGGCGAGGCAATGATGAGACAGCTTTCTGTGGTCTGTGACCGTCTCAAGCACGTCGGAAGCTATTGCGAGACCGATATTTGAGGAGGTAGATATGGTATTGCATCTTGATCTCAAGGAAAACGGATATGATATCGTGCTTGAGCGCGGAGTATTGCACCGCGCGGGTACACTTTTGAATTTGGATCGTCGCGTATTGGTCGTGACCGACAGCGGAGTTCCCGCAGAATACGCAAAAACGGTTGCGGCACAGTGCCGTGAGCCCGTGATCGTAACGATCCCCGAGGGAGAATCGAGCAAGTGCTTTGCGCAGTTCGAATCCCTTTGCAAGAGGCTTCTCGAGGAGGG
Organism: Clostridia bacterium; assembly: GCA_017456625.1. Taxonomy (GTDB): domain Bacteria; phylum Bacillota; class Clostridia; order Oscillospirales; family CAG-272; genus UMGS1865. The sequence goes on along the minus strand of JAFTJB010000019.1, from coordinate 4,617 downwards.
CTTCACCCGTACCGATTGCGTGGTCGCGGTCGGCGGCGGTGTGGTAGGAGACCTTTCGGGCTTCGTTGCCGCATCCTATATGCGCGGCATTGATTTTTACAATATTCCCACTACCATGCTCTCTCAGGTGGATTCCTCCATCGGTGGCAAGGTGGCGATCGATCTTTGCGGTGTCAAAAACATCATCGGCGCGTTCTATCAGCCCAAAAAGGTGTTGATCGATCCCGAGGTGCTGGCAACGCTTCCCGCAAGACAGCTTTCCAACGGACTTGCCGAGGCGATCAAAATGTCGCTTACCTCGGATGCCGTTCTGTTTGAGATGTTTGAAAACGAGACGGCGGACAATGACCTTGATACGGTCATTGAGCGCTCGCTCCGCATCAAAAAGGCGGTCGTCGAGCAGGACGAGCGAGAGAGCGGTCTGCGTAAGATCCTCAATTTCGGGCATACGCTTGGGCACGGGATCGAGTCGGAGGAGGGATTGCACGGACTTTACCACGGTGAGTGCGTGGCGCTCGGTATGCTTCCCATGTGCTCGGAGGCGGTCGGTGCGCGCTTGCGAAAGGTTTTGCAGCATTGGAAGCTTCCCACCGAGATCACGGGAGACGTGGAAAAAATGCTCGAGATCGCAACACATGACAAAAAACGCGCGGGTGATGACATCAGCGTGGTTTACGTCGAGGAGGTCGGCTCCTTCGAGCTTCGCAAAATGCCCATGGAGGAATTCAAGACCGTGGCGCGAAAGCGGTTAAGCCGATAATAATTCTGTTCTTTTGAAAGGACTGATCGAAGTATGAAAAATACGTTCGGACAAAGCGTGGCTGTCACTCTGTTCGGGGAGAGTCACGGAGCCGAGATCGGAGCCGTGATCGACGGAATGGCTCCGGGGATCCTCGTGGATGAGGATTTTATCCGTCATCAGCTCACTCTGCGCCGCCCGGCGGGGAAGATCTCGACCGCGCGTGTGGAAAGCGATCCCTTCCGCATCGTCAGCGGCGTGTTTGAGGGACGTACGACGGGAACACCGATCTGTATTCTGATCCCCAACAGCAACACCAAGAGCGGGGACTATACACGCGGCTTGCCGCGCCCGGGACATGCCGATTATACCGCGCTTTGCAAGTATCACGGATACGAGGACTACCGCGGCGGAGGGCATTTTTCGGGGCGTATCACCGCGCCGCTTGTGGCGGCAGGTGCAATTGCGATCTCCGCGTTGCGCGAAAAGGGTATTTACATCGGTACGCACATGGCGTCGGTCGGCAGGGTAAAGGATCGTTCGTTCGGTGCGGATCTCAATGCCGATATCGATTTGTTGGCTGATCTCAATTTCCCCGTGCTGGATGCCGATGCGGCAGACCGAATGCGCGAGGAGATCGAGGCGGCGGCACGCGATGGAGACAGCGTTGGCGGTACCCTTGAGACGGTCGTTACGGGTATGCCCGCAGGCGTTGGAGAGCCGTGGTTTGATACGGTCGAGAGCATCCTCTCGCACGCGCTTTTTGCGATCCCCGCGATCAAGGGCGTTGCGTTTGGAGACGGCTTTGAAATGGCGCAAATGCGCGGAAGCGAGGCGAACGACGCGCTCACGACCGACGGCAACACCGTCACCACCAAGACCAACCATAACGGCGGCATCAACGGCGGCATCACCAACGGAATGCCTCTCTGCTTTACCTGCGCAGTCAAGCCGACCCCGTCGATCTTCAAGGCGCAGGATACCGTTGACACCGAAACGATGCAAAATGCCACGCTGGAGCTCAAGGGAAGACACGATCCCGCCATCATCCACCGCGCGCGTGTAGTGGTCGACAGCATGACGGCACTTGTGCTTTGCGACCTTTTGGCACAGCGCTTCGGCACCGATTATTTAAGTAGTAAATAACGTAGATAAGGAGTTTATCATGAGCAACTATAAAATCGAAACAAAATGCGTACAGGGCGGCTACACGCCGAAGAACGGCGAGCCCCGTCAGATCCCGATCATCCAGAGCACCACGTTCCGCTACGATACCAGCGAGGACATGGGTAAGCTCTTTGATCTTGAGGCATCCGGATATTTTTACTCCCGTCTCCAGAATCCCACCTGCGACACCGTTGCCGCAAAGATCTGCGAGATGGAGGGCGGAACTGCCGCAATGCTGACCTCCTCGGGTCAGGCGGCGAACTTCTACGCAACCTTCAATATCGCGAACTGCGGAGATCATGTCATCTCCTCCTCCACCATTTACGGCGGTACCTTCAATCTCTTCGCGGTCACCATGAAGAAGATGGGCATTGATTTCACCTTCGTTTCTCCCGATTGCACCGAGGAGGAGCTCGAGGCGGCATTCCGTCCCAACACCAAGGCTGTCTTCGGTGAGACCATCGCAAACCCCGCGCTCACCGTTCTCGATATCGAGAAATTTGCCAAGGCGGCTCACGCGCACGGCGTTCCGCTGATCATCGATAACACCTTCGCGACGCCCGTCAACTGCCGTCCTTTCGAGTGGGGCGCGGATATCGTAACGCACTCCACCACCAAGTACATGGACGGTCACGGCGCGGCTGTCGGCGGTTGTATCGTTGATTCGGGCAAGTTTGATTGGATGGCGCACAAGGAAAAGTTCCCGGGGCTTTGCACGCCCGACGATAGCTACCACGGCATCGTTTATGCGGAAAAGTTCGGTCAGGGCGGCGCGTTTATCACCAAGGCGACCGCACAGCTCATGCGTGATTTCGGCTCCACGCCCGCACCGCAGAGCGCGTTTTTGCTCAATCTCGGCTTGGAGAGCCTCCACGTCCGTATGGCGCGTCATTGCGAGAATGCACAGGCGGTTGCGGAGTTCCTTGAGGCGCACGCGAAGATCACGTGGGTCAACTACGCGGGGCTTCCTTCCAACAAGTATTACGAGCTTGCAAAGAAGTATATGCCCAACGGCACCTGCGGCGTTGTCAGCTTCGGTGTTAAGGGCGGCAGAAAGGCTGCGGAGAAGTTCATGAAGGCGCTCAGACTTGCGGCGATCGAGACCCACGTTGCGGACGCACGCACCTGCTGCCTGCATCCTGCAAGCGCTACGCACCGTCAGATGAACGACGAGGAGCTGATCGCGGCAGGTGTATCGGGAGATCTCGTTCGTCTTTCCTGCGGCATTGAAAACGCGGACGATCTGATCGCGGATCTCGCGCAGGCGCTTGAAACCGTATAATTCGCGCCCTATAACGAAACGACAGAGGAGGGGTTCTTATGCCCATTAAGATACCGAATGAATTGCCCGCGACACGGACACTGACAGAGGAGAACATCTTCGTCATGACCGAAACGCGCGCGAGAACGCAGGATATCCGTCCGTTGCGTATCCTTTTGCTCAATTTAATGCCGACAAAGATCGATACCGAGACACAGCTCGCACGCCTTCTCGGTAACACCTCCTTGCAGGTGGAGCTGACGCTGATGCACACCTCGTCACACCGCTCCAAGAATACCTCGCAGGAGCATTTGCTCGCCTTTTATACCACCTTTGACAAGATCAAGGATCAGAAGTTTGACGGCATGATCATCACAGGTGCGCCCGTGGAGCATATGCCCTTTGAGGAGGTCGAATATTGGGACGAGCTTTGCGAGATCATGGAGTGGAGCCGTACGCACGTTCACAGCACCTTCCATATCTGCTGGGGCGCGCAGGCAGGCTTGTATTACCACTTTGGTATCAACAAAAAGCCGCTTGACAAAAAGATGTTTGGAATTTTCCCACACACGGCGGATTATAAAAAGTCCATTCTGTTCCGTGGCTTTGACGACGTGTTCATGGTGCCTCATTCGCGCCATACCACCGTTGACCGCGAGGATATCGAGCGCGTGCCCGAGCTTCGTGTGCTGGCTTCCTCGGAGGAGGCAGGTGTTTTTGCGATCTCCACGAAAAAGGGAAGACAGATCTTCATTACGGGACACGCGGAGTACGATGCCAATACACTCAAAAAGGAGTACGTTCGTGACGTCAACGCGGGCAAGCCCATCGAGGTGCCGCGCAATTACTTCCCAAACGACGATCCTACAAAGGATCCCGTTGTGACGTGGCGCTCACATGCCAACCTCCTCTATTCCAACTGGCTCAACTATTTCGTCTACCAGACCACCCCCTATGACCTTGAAGAGCTCAAGATCACGGGGAAGGAAATGGGAGATATCCAATAATGCTCTTTGGCAGAGAACAGAAAAAGAACGGTAAGTAAAATTACCGCTCTTTTTTCTTTTTTTGCGCGAAGCGCATATATGCGGAGCTTCGCTCCGCTCATTAGTGTAATTGAAATTGTAATTGTTATTGTATTGTTATTGTTATTGGTATGGGCTATTTTCGCTTTTAAAAATAACCGTTCGGTTTTTGAGGTGATGACCGATGAGAAAAAGGGCAGTGTCAACCCCATCGGAGAGTCAGAACTCAAACGTGCGTGATCGTGCTGTGCGAGGCGTGAATATCTGCTGTCGCACGTTATAGCAAATTGCAAGCAATTTGCGGAGCTCCGACTCAATGAAGTGAATCGGCACGAAAAAAGGGATCACACTGTGATCCCTTTTTTCGTGGTGACCCATCGGAGAGTCAGAACTCAAACGTGCGTGATCGTGCTGTGCGAGGCGTG
>JAFTJB010000156.1 GCA_017456625.1 Clostridia bacterium | reverse complement strand
GTAGGGGCGTTCTGTGAACGCCCGCGGGCGAACGCAGTTCGCCCCTACGGCAAAAGGACAGAGAATTTCACGTTCTCTGTCCTTTTGCATACGTACTGTAAGATAGGAGAGTTACACCTTTTAGGTGTACTATCGGGCGGTAATGAGCCTCCCTTGTGTAAAGGGAGGTGGCTCGCGTAAGCGAGACGGAGGGATTGTAAAAAGCAAAATTTTACCAAAAAACAATCCCTCAGCCGCCTTCGGCGTCAGCTCCCTTTACACAAGGGAGCCTTTCTTTTATGTTCATCTATGCCTTATCAATTTTCCTGACAAGCACTGCTTTTGTGGACACAAAAAGCAAAGCCCCGCGTATGGGGGAATAAAAGCACTTATAGCGGTTTACTAAACTTGATTTTTGAATTTTGCTCATAAATGTGATATCCAGAATTGGAATAACAATTTATAGCTGCGATATTTTCTTTATTGGTTTGAATATTAATCGTATTAAATCCGAGCCCCTTAACATATTGCTCCGCATAATTCAGTGCAAAAGATCCAATCCCTTGGCGTTGGAAATCTTTTGCAACAAATAACATAGATACCCATGCCATATCTGTATTCAGCAATCCATTAATTTTCATGTAAGCGATAGGCATTGCACCCTTGCATACTAAAAAATGCTTTTCATCCGGATCTTCGACAGAAAGAATTTCTCTCCATTCGCTTAGAGATATATTTCCGGAATTCAAAATATCTTTGTTTTGAGCAAAAAGAATTCTCACAAAATATGCCTCGTTTTTTGTTGCTGGGATAATAGTTAAAGAGTTTGGAATGTCTAATTCATACATGATTTCACCGTCATTTGTGAAATCATTAAACGATTCAAATGGCTTTTCTAAAAAACATAATGACATTTGAAGGTTGCGACTTGGAATGTTGTCGGGCTTGACATAACACCGAAGTGTTGTTGCTCCCATTTCAGATAAGTGATTTGTCGCCGCGTGAATCATTTGTTTTGCTATTCCTCTTCTTCTGTATTCCGGAATTACAAACAAGTCACCATAATACCAAAGATGAGGATTGTTTTCATTTTTCACGCAATGAATTCTGCCGATGACTTGATTTTTTGCAGTGGTGGCAATTACCCCAAAGCAATCGTTGCTATTAACAAGCTCGTCGAAGATATACTGTCTCGATCGATTTGTAAACTGTGGGGTTAATGCTTTCCATTGACTTTGAGCAATTTGTTCTACAAGTTCGTTGGTTAAGAATTTGCTGATTTGAATTGTAATGATTTCTTTCATTTTGTTACCTCTTTCTCAAAAAATAAAATGCTCTCGATAAAATCAAGAGCATTAAGTCAAGACGTAACAATATAAGTTCGTTTGCGGACAAAACGGCAATTGATTTTATCAGTGTTAAGTTTGTCATTTTGTCCACCTCCTTTAAGTATCAATTTTGTACTTTTATTATATCACAATATTTTCCATAAGTCAATATCTAATATGTCAACTATTAGTTGTTATAAGAAAAGCTTGGCGCACCTGCTTTATCGCAGGTACGCCAAGAGGGCTCTTTTCTTGTTCTCTCCTTATTCCTGCTAGACTTGAACATCCCCGACACCCAGCTCCGAGCAGAGCGAGGAACGGGGTAGAATTGCGGAGCAATTTGTGGCTGAGCAATGCCGAAGGCGACGCGAGGCTTAGCTGAGTTTAATGTCCGGATTATGGAATTGAGTCAAAATCGAAATATGAAAATATTTGCGAAATGTATTGCATAATATAAAAAATTAGAGTATAATAAAAAGCAGAACAACAGTGTATTTCGTTTTTACGAAAGGGATGGCGAATCGTCATCTTTTCACTCATATTTACCGTATTCACTGCACAAGCCCTACAAAAGTTTTTCCTCAAAACTTTTGATTAACGGACTTGTTCCGTTTAGTCTAACCGCGCCACTGTAGTGACCGCAAGGTTTCGCAAGCTTCACCTTGCTGAACTACACCTCTGCGATTAGCCATACAAATTAGTGTTGTTCTAAAAAATTGGGAAGGAGAGGTTCTGTGATAGTTTATAGAGATCTTATCTCGATAGAAAAAGACCTTGGTTATTCGTCAAAAACACTGTACGCATTAAGCAATTGTCTTGAAAAACACTATCATACCGTGTACGTTCCGAAGAGTGACGGAAGCAAACGGAAACTCTCCGTTCCCGATTTGATTTTAAAGCTGGTACAAAAATCTATCTCTGACAATATACTTACTCAGTATCCTATTTCAAGATATGCCAAAGCATATAAGCCGGGAAGTAACATCCAAAAAAATGCACGTCCACACGTAGGAAAAAAGAAAATTTTGAAGCTGGACATAGAGGGATTCTTCGATCATATTATGTATTCACAGGTCAAGGATATTGTTTTCTATAAAGAAAAATATTCAGAACCTATCCGGATACTTTTAACTATGCTTTGCTATTATCACGACTCACTTCCGCAGGGCGCGCCGACCTCACCGGCTATTACTAATATCATTATGTATAATTTTGATGAGGCAGTTGGGGCATTTTGTAATGCTAAAAACATAGCATATACAAGATATTGTGACGACATGACTTTTTCGGGTGATTTCAACGAAGGGGAAATTATCAACTTTGTAAAAAACGAGTTATCCAAGCTTGGTCTACGTTTGAAAAAAAGCAAAACAGCACTTGTTCCTGCAACAAAATGTCAATGCGTAACAGGGATCGTTGTTAATGAAAAAATGAATATCACAAAGGATTACAGAAAGAAGATTCGTCAAGAAATGTATTTCATCAGGAAATTTGGACTTGACGGACACTTGAAAAAAATCGGGATATCCAATAAGGAACAATATATTCTATCACTTAACGGTAGAATTGCCTTTGTGCTTCAGACGATCCCGAATAACGATGAATTTATACAATATAAAAAAATTCTCCGTTCAATTTAGATTTAAAAAAGTGGAGTATGGTAGAATTGTGGTTGGGTTTGGTCTACAGCCCGGTTCCTCATGCTGAACAAGTCCGTTAAAAACGGGCTTGTTCAGCATGAGGGGATTTTTTTGCCGAATGCGAAAGCAAACGCGCCGAATAAAGAAAGGCTTGCACAAAGCATTGCGGATATGATATACTGTTTGCAGACGTATGAAATGGGGGAGGCAAGATGAAATTTTATTTAAAGATCGATCCCGATGCTGAGGAGTCTGTCAGTGTTGTTTGCGGTCGCGTAAGCGAAACGGTGAAGCGGATTGAGGCACTGTGCGGTGAGGCAGAGGCATTTGACGGGGTGCTGTACGGTGTTGACGGAGACGAGGTCGTGCCGCTGGAGCTCTCGGAGGTGATCTGCTTTTTTACCAAGAATAACAAGGTCTACGCGTTTGTCGGGACGCATGAGTATGCGGTTCGGTATCGAATCAAGCAGATTATGGAATGTGTTGACGACCGCTTTGTCAAGATCAATCAGGGCTGTATTGCAAACGTACGACAAATTCAAAAATTCGTCGTTTCGTTTGGCGGGGCGTTGAAGGTGGTCTTCAAAAACGGTTATACCGATTACGTTTCCCGCAGAGAAACTGCAAATCTCAAAAGGAGGCTGGGACTGTGAATGTATATGTGAAAAGCTATTTTTTGCGCGGCGCGCTATTTTCGGGGCTTGGTCCAATCGTTTTTGGAATCGTGCTGTTTGTCCTGGATCTGACGGGAGTCGAGATTGCCATGAGCGGCAGGGACGTGCTTTGCGGTGTGGTGTCGACCCATCTTCTCGCCTTTGTGCAGGCGGGCTCGAGCGTGTTCAATCAGATCGAGCATTGGTCGGTCGCAAAGGGGATGGGGATTCATTTCGCGTCCCTCTATCTCGCGTACGTTGGTTGCTATTTGGCAAACCGTTGGATCCCGTTTGATTGGCGGATGATCGCGATCTTTACCGCGATTTTTGCAATCGGTTATCTTGCCATCTGGCTTGCGGTGTATATCACCGTTCGATTGACCAGCAGAAAGCTGAATCGGTATATCGGATAAGCCTTTTGCGTGTTGACAGGAGGGTGGATTTGTGGTATAATGATGAAAAATCCGCAGACGCAGGAGGCATTGAAAAATGAAGTATCTTCCTTACGTAAACGCAAGAATGGGAACGAGATCGCTCAAAAGGCGGTCTTGCGGAAACACGCTTCCCTTAACGCAGCTTCCGTTTGGTATGACGTCGTACTGCTTGCAGACCGACGGTACAACGCCGTGGTTTTATCACGCGGATCATGAATTTGCCGAGGGTGTGCGACTGACGCACCAGCCGAGCCCTTGGATCAAGGATCACGGAACGGTACTCATGATGCCGCAAAACGATTGCGTTGCCGATAGCTTTCAAAAGGCGTGGTCGGGCTATCGGATCGGAGATTCGGTGCAAAGCCCCGCGTACCTGTCTGTAAAATTTTTGCGTTCGGCATGCCAATTTGAGTTGACACCCACCGAGCGCTGTGCCGCAATACGCCTGACCTTTGCGGATGCGCGTCCTTCTTATCTCTCTTTTTTGCCTGTGCAGGGAAATTACGAATACCGATACGACGAGACACGCTCGGTGCTTTTCGGTGTGACGGACGGACACTCGCACGATATTGCAAAGGATTTTAAGATGTACTTTGCCGTGCAATTTTGCGAGGGTGCGGTCGATCCTGCGCGTACGTATTCCGCGGGTGAGGGGACAAGCCGCGCTATTCACGTTGCTTTGAACGGGAAGGTCGTTGAAGCGCGCATCGGCACCTCTTATATCAGCGAGGAAATGGCGCTTTTGGCGATCGAGCGAGAGTGCGGCACGAAGAGCTTTGAGAAGATCAAGCTTGCCGCTGAGGATGCGTGGGAGGAAAAGCTTGCGCGTCTTGAGATCGAGACCGATGACGAGGAGCAGATGAAGACCTTCTATTCCTGTCTCTACCGTGTGTTCCTTTTTCCGCGAAAAGCATACGAGATCGACCGAGAGGGAAATGTCCTTCATTATTCTCCCGCGAACGGAGACGTGCGCCTTGGTGTGAGATATACGGACAATGGATTTTGGGATACCTATCGAACGGTGTATCCGCTCTATACGCTTATTGCGCGCGAGGAATTTCGCGAGATGCTCGAGGGCTTTGTGATTGATTACGAGGAGTGCGGCTGGTTGCCGCGCTGGCCCTCCATCGGTGAGGACGGCTGCATGCCGAGTACCTTGATCGATGCCGTGATCGCGGAGGCGGCGGTATGTGGAATTGCGGATGAGGCACTGCTGGAGCGCGCCCTGAAGGGAATGCTCAAGCATGCCAACGTAGAGGCTCCCGTGGAAAAATACGGAAGAAACGGAATCGCATCTTATCTCAAATACGGATACGTACCGCGCGATGAATACGGTGAGTCGGTCAATCTGACCCTTGATTTTGCATACGGCGATTGGTGCATCGCGACGGTTGCCGAGAAATTGGGATATACAGAGCTTGCCGCAGAGTACCGCGAACGCGCCAAAAATTATCGTCATTTGTTCGATCCTACAACGGGCTTTATGAGAGCGCGCGACCGCGAGGGGCGGATGGCGGAGCCGTTTGATCCCATCGTTTGGGGTGGAGATTATACCGAGGGCTCCGCTTGGCAAAGCTCGTTTGCCGTTCCGCACGATGTGGAGGGACTTGCCGCGCTTTACGGCGGTAAGGACAGAATGCTGGAAAAGCTGGATGCACTCTTTGCGGAGCCGCCGCACTATCGCGTGATGGGATACGGCGGAGAGATCCACGAGATGACGGAGATGGCGGCGATCGATTTCGGTCAGATGGCGATCTCCAATCAGCCTTGCTTCCATTTACCCTATCTGTTTGCGGCACTCGGGGCGCAGGAAAAGACAGACTATTGGGTGGGGCGTTTGGCGCGAGAGTGCTTTTCTCCCACGGAGGACGGCTATCCCGGAGACGAGGATAACGGCTCAATGTCTGCTTGGTATGTTCTTGCGACAATTGGAATGTACCGACTTTGCCCGGGTAAGGACGAATGGACCCGATCCGAGAGATTGGTCAAGGCTGTCAAGTGCCTTGGAAAAGAATTATAAGAAAAAACGGCGGTCTGCACATGAAGAGCAGGCCGCTTTTTTGTGCGTAAAAAATTTCCGTTTCTACTTGAAATGACGTAAAAAAAGGTATATAATAAATAGGTAAGAAGGTATAATTCGATGTAGGAACCGCCGTTTTTGCAAACGGTGAACGCTTTTGAAAAAAAGGAAGTGGGTACATGGAGTATATGAAGGTCAGCGAGGCTGCCGCAAAATGGGGCATCTCGGTGCACCGTATACAGGAGCTCTGCCGTAACGGGCGCATCCCGGGTGCACAGCGTTTTGGGCGCGATTGGATGCTGCCGACTACTGCGGAACGACCGATGGACGCGCGACGGAAGGGCGTGGAGACTTTGCCGAAGGATCCGCATTTGCCAATGCCGCGCAAAAGCCCGTATTTACATATGACCGACCTGTATGATAAGCCCGGAGAGGCGGAGAAGTGCATTGAGGCACTCAAGGCAAATCCCGAGGCGCAGCTTTTGCTTGAGGCGGAGATCGCCTACGCGCGCGGTGAGATTGACAAGGTCTACAATAACGCGAAGTACTTTTTGCATGCACATTCCGGCTTTTATGCGATTATCGGCGCGGGTATGCTTTTGGCACGATGCGCGGTCTGGCGCGGAGATCTTACCATGTGGGACGAGGCAAAGCGACATATCTGCGAGGCACCCTGCACGCAGGAGACAGATCCCGCAATCCTTTCTCTGGCAATCGCATCGGTGGATAGCTCGGTCTATCTCAGCCGAGATTTTCCGGATTGGTTTGTTCGAGGCTGCTTTGATCCGCTTCCGCCCGATGCGCATCCCGCCGCAAAGGTCTATTACGTGCAGTATTTGTACATGGCGGCATATGCGGTCGCATCCAAGCAATTCGATATGGAGGGCATTCAAGGTCTTGCCTTGATGCGTATGATCCCGAACACGATCGAGCCGATGATCTCGCAGGCTGTTGTGGATAAAACGATCGTGCCCGAGATCAATTTGCGGTTGTTGTGCGCGGTGGCGTATCACAACACCGGCGATGACAAGCACGCGATCGAGCACATTGATCGAGCCATTGCGTTGGCATTGCCCGACCGCTTGTACGGCTTGCTGGCAGAGCATTGGCGGCGGCTTGAGCGGCTTATGGAGGAGCGGTTAATGGCGGTTGACGAGACGGCGGCGCGCCGTGTCAAGGCTCTGTACAAGGAATCGGTTCTCGGATGGTCTCGCTTGAGCGGAATTGTGCGGAAGAGAAACATCGCGGTCAATCTGACCGTGCGTGAGCGCGAGGTCGCAAAGCTCGTATCCTTTGGATTTTCCACCAAGGAGGTTGCCAAAACGCTTTATATTGCCGAGGCGACCGTCAAGCAGACGGTTCTCAAGGTCATGCAAAAGACGGGCGTCAACAAGCGCACGGATTTCTCTTCGATTCTTTGAGACGATCAAAAATAGACCAAATTTTGCCTTTTTGGGTGGTAGTTTTTTTGCATAAAATCCTGTATACTATCAGTAACGGTGGTATGCGGGATTTTTTTTCGCGCAGACCGCAACGAATCGCATAAGATGAAAGGAGAGCGATACGATGGAGCAGATAAAAGAAGGAATGCTTTACAAGAATATCACTCTGCACGGCAAGACGTTTGAAATTCGTTACGGATACTACGAGGAATACGAGCGCGAGAGCGCGTTCGGAGAGCCGCTGCCAATTTACCCCGATTTCTTAAAGGATCCGGTGTATACAGACGAGGGGCATCCCTTCGTTACCCAGATGCAGGAACTTTGTCAATTCGGTATCAGTCGTTATAGCGACGGATGCTGCGCGGATTGCGCGCATTATGTGCACGGAGACGAGATGATCGGCACCTGTCGGTGCGAGGAAAACCGCAGAGTGCCTGAGCCGATCGCTTGACTTGAACCAACCCAATCCTGAATGCTTGGAGGAAATACCATGAAGAAAACCGTAGTGATGAAGAGAATGATGAGCATATTGATGGTATTATGTATGCTCGTGCCGTTGGCGGCACAGCCCGTTGCCTCGTTGGTCTCGGGAGTGATCGAAGCCATAGAAAGTCGGCAGCCGGCGGGGATGCAGCTTTCGGGCACGGGAGATCCGTATTCGTCGTTTGACGACATAAAGATCCCGGAGGTCAAGGAGAACCCCTACGACGTGAATGTGAACGTCGAATATTATCCTATTTATAATAGTTACCTTTACAAAAATCTGTACGATAAAGGCTTTATTACGGGATACGGTACGTGGGATGAGGAGGCCGAGGGAAGAAGCCCCTATTTCACCGCATCCATCAATCCCTGGCATTATGCAAGGGTAACCAGTGGCGGAAATTCGTCGAACGACCTTCCCTACCGTGAGATGATGGGAGAGGGACAACTGGATCTCTCACGCGATACCCTCTATGCGGGAACGACGCTGAACAACGGTGCCATCATGGTCTCTGAGCGTTATCAAGAGAATGCCGCTCAGAACTACGCCGGTTTGGATTACAGTGACCGTCCCGAGTTTGATTACAGGAACATTCCCTTCATTGATGAGAGCCAGACCTTCCTTCGTGCGGGTGCGACGGTGCTGTCGGGCTACGGATGCATCCAGAAGAGCTTTACGGATGACGATGAGGTGGGAGAGAATGCCGCGAGCGTTTGGGTGTGGGACAGCAAGCCCGTTCAACTGACGCTCAACTGCAAGCTCAATGAGCTTGATCTGTACGAGCTTCCTTATTTCCGCACTGATAACGGTAGCATGATGGGAATGCACTACACGCTCATTGATGATACCGCGCCTACGGCACAGCACATCACGGTAATCGAGGATGAGGAAAATCAGGAGCTGATACTCAAGGTTGAGTTCAACGAGGGAATTCGTTGGAACAACAGTGCCGCGTGGGCGTATCTTGACAAGGTCTACCTTGACGTAGAGCTTCGCGATCTTCGTACGAATAAGACCTCCACGCTCCGCGCATACATCGCAGAGCTGGGCGGAGGCGAAAAGCGTAACCTTCTTACCTTCCGAGGCGCTTTGGGCGATTACATCTACAAGGATTTCCGTGTGGAACGCATTGTGGAGGCGCACTTCAACAAGGGAGTCTACAGCACGATCCGTATCGGCGTGGTTGATATGGTCGATGCAATGTACACCGATGCGTACAACGGAACCTACTATGGAAATAAGATCCATTCTTACGATGGCTTTGCCGGCTTTACTTCCATTCTGACCGACTTCGCGGGCAACGGCATCAACACCGGCTCGATGACCAACTGGAAATTCACCGAGACCTTTATCAACAATACCTTTGAGGCGATCGAGGTCATGGTGTATAACGACATTACCATTGGAAAGCTCGAGGAGGAGCAGAAGGTTCCCACCGAGTGGCCAAAGGATATCGACCGCACGCACCTCTTCTCGGGTGAGGGCAATACGTTGATCTTCCACGTGAACGTAAATACGAAGCTGACCGAGGAGGAAGCGAGAAAGGTCTCGGCGGTCTTGAATGTCAATGACCGAAACGGAGATCCGCTGACGGTTCCGTGTACCTCGTCCTACACCTTCGTTCCTACCTCGGAGGTCTACGGAAATTATAACAGTAAAACAGTTACCTGCTTGATCTTCGAAATTAAGCTGGAAGCGGGAATGCAGATGAACGTCGCGGCGGGTGTAGATCCGCAGCTCGCGATCACCACTCTGACCGATACCATCGAGGACAAGGACGCTTGGTATCAGGTCGTAGCTCCCTCAAGACAGATGTACGGCGATTTCGATGCGCCCACGGTCGCGGTTGAGCGCAAATCTCCCGCTCCTACCGAGCCGAACGCGGACGGTAATTACACGCTGATGGCGGAGATCATCGTCGCGGAGAATATCGTAAACGAGCATTTCTACGCAGGTACGCAGGGTTCTACCGCAGATATCTTTATCGGTGGCGGGGTCCTCAAGCCGACCAAGATCAAATACGCATTGACGAAGACGGCGGAAACGCCCGCGGCGAGTGAATTCGCAGAGGCGACCGTTCCGCTTAACGGTACGGTGCATCTCAAGAGCCTTCCGCTGATCAGCAACCATCAGGTCTACTACCTGCACGTGCTTGTTCCGAGCGGAAACGTAATGATCGATGACCTTTGCCTCGGTGTTCGCGCGACCGACCTGGTCGGCAATGCTACGGCGATCAATCCACCGCTCACAATCGACTATCGGGTGGATGAAATCGCGCCGAACATCGAATACATCGGTGAAAAAATGACAGCGAGCTACAATTCCGCACTTGAGCAGATCGACATCAAGGCAACGGTCACACTTAATATCACGGATTACAACAGTGTAGCAAGCGTGCGCTACTGCTGGCTGGCTCCCGACGAGACCCCCAATGACGAAACGGTGTGGATGCCTTTGGAGATCGATGACACGAACGACGTCGTGGCAAGGATCAGCAAGGATTACGAGAACGTCACCGAGGACGTTTACGAGGTGCTTTGGGTACGCGCGACCGACCAAAACGGAAACGAAAGCGCGCCCGTGAGCCGCTACGTCAACGTCTCAACGGCAAAGCCCTCCACAAACGTGGAGGTGAGTGGAAATCTCTATCTTCCCAGCACGCATCCGAGCTTTACCGTGATCGGACCCGATGCATCGCAGGATGCCTCCCCCGTCAACGGATATACCCGCGTGACTCTGGCACCCATCAATTCCTCCCTCGATTGGGAGTACGTTACGGTGGTCGGAACGGGTGAGGAGGTAGATCTCTTCTCCTTTGATCGCAGATGGTACAAGGTCACCAGAAGCGGAAAGTGGTACGAAACGGTCGAGGCGATCGACGGGATCGACTCCAACTTCGTTCTCGCCGAGGGACACGGATTTTACGATCTGTTCACCTATTACGGTGAGCTTAAGGTCTCCTTTGAAAACGGCTATGAAAGCATGATCCCCGTGGCGCAGAGCTATGTGTATTCGGCACCGCGCGCGGGAAGCTACATTGCGGATCCCAACTACTACACGCTCTACTTTGCATCCTACTCTACCGAAAACACCCCCGTTCATAAGGTCGATTTCGGCAAGTTTACGGATGCGGAGGGCAACGTCAAGGTAGCGGATGCGGAACAAACGGCAGATGCGATCCTCTTCAACGCAGTCAAACGCGGCGAAAACCCGATGCAGAATATGCAGATCCACTTCTCGCTCTCCAACCTTCTTCGCAACGATTGGGGAATGACGGATATCGACATGGCGGCATCCACCGTCGAATTGCACCGCATCGATAAGAATGATCAGGATACGGTCGTGGCAATTACCCAAGGACTTTCGGGTGCGGATACGCAGTTCTACAGCATCCCCGCAAGACGTGACGACGGCGGATACCTCGAGACGGGTCTCTATTACGTCAAGGTCAACGTCAGGGCATACAGCGGAAGAGTGGATTCCTATTCCTCCTTCTCCATGGTCCTGGATGCGGACACGGTTGAAAATGACGGACTTTGGAGCTACAGCTACCAGACCAATTACAACATCAGCGGCTCCTACAATTTCGACAACGAAAAGAATGCAATCGATGCGCCCTTCGCTTCTATGGGAATCAGTGTCAGCGTTCCCGGAGAGGTGATGAGAAGTAACCTGTTCGCAGTTTACTCCTCGGGTGTCAGCGGCTACAGCCTTGTCCTCGGCGCGGATCAGAACGCCAAGGAATTTGCGGGCTTTACCGTCGGTATGGTAGAGGGCTACCGCATTTGGAATAAAGGCAGCAATCCCACCGATGAGGAGATCGCGGCGCAGCCCTTCCGAATCGAGGGTACAACGAATTCTCCCGATCAAATCCGGGCATCTTACGCGATCACACAGGGCGTTGACAGCATCTACGATGCAGACAGCATTCCGAAGGGCGCGGCGGGCTTTAAGGAGCTCTACCTGATGAAGGGTGTCAATACCATTTGCTATCAGGTCAAGATGGAGAACGGGTATATCTCTCCCGTCCGTCAGTTCACGGTCATTGTGACCGATTATATTCCCACGCTGAATATGGCGGTTGAGAATTATACGCCTTCTCACAATGCATCCGATCATGATGCGATCACCAACATCCACGATCTTACACTCTTTGTGGAGAGCGCCTACTCCCTCAACGGAACGGGAGACGTAGCGGTTGAGATCTGGGGCAGATACGATATGGAGGTCAACGGTCAGATGGCGTACGACCCCAATCACGATATCGTGACCAACCACCTCGAAAAGCTGGAGTGGGAGAACGGAGAGGTCGTCGATCTGGGGGTCAATGACACCGTAGTGCTCACCGAAAACAGCTATACGGGCGAGTTCCCCGTAGATGTCGCGAGCATCTGCACGGCGGTGTTCGTGGCGATCGACGAGTACGGCGGCATCACCGTTGTGGCTCCGCAGCTTGGCGATCACCGCAGATATGATAACACGAACGTGGAGCTGGATCCCTGGTCGACGTTTGAATCCCTGGGTCGGGAGCACAGCGTACCTACCGCATCCTTTGATATCTATTGGGATGGCGGCTATCACGACGACCCTTATGTTGTTGGCAGAAATGCCATCGAGCTCCGCACCTTCTACAACCAGCCCGTACAGAGCGGCAAGGATCTTGTTGCGTTCGAAAACGTCTTTTCCTACATGAACGGCGAGGAGCAGGTCCTCATGACCTCTCTCCCCGATCTTGAGTACAATCTATTCAACGTTTCCACCAACCGTGTAGACTTTGGCGGCGGAAAACGAATAGAGGGACGCTTTGGTGCGGTCACAGGCTACCGCTACGAAAACGGCAAGAACTTTGATCTGATCAACTGGGAGAGCTCGACCATCACCTTCTCGGGCGGCGATCTTGCGCAGGCTGTCACCGTTAAGCTGGCGGGCGGCGAAGCAAACGCTGCAGGCTACGTCGAAGGCGGATACTATAACGGAGCGTTCTCCTTCACCGTAGCAAATCCGCGCTCGACCAACGTCGAGCAGGTCGGCGAAACGGTTACGAGAAGCTTTGTGATCCGCGGATACAATATTTACGACGATCCCTTCGAGTATAGCGGAACGATCACGCTGACCTACACGGGACAGAGCAGTATTGATTTTGTTTTGGAGGACGTAGACACCGACGCGCTCGATCTGTCGAGTGACACCCTCAAGCTTTACGACGGAAGGACGGACACGGAGATCACGACTCCCTACAGCTTCGCCGTTGGAACCGATGCGTTCGGCGAACCGATGCTTCGCATCTTCCTTTACGCAGATGCAAGCAATCCCATCGGAAGCCTCTACGGAGAGAGCAGCGGTGGAGTGAAGTCGGTTAAATTCCTTTGGGAAGCGCCTTACAAGGACGGTAGCGGAACCTACTCAACGGGTAAGGTGACCGAGGATGAGGTAAAATGCGTAGATCCGAATCTTCTTGTTTGCGGAGATGACAAGAGCGACAATCAAGGCGCTTTGATCCACCTCAGTTTTGAGACACTTGAGCACAGCAACGAGATCGGAACCGATATCTACGACGGCAGCATCTACTCCGCACAGCTCACCGATTACTACGGCAACAAGGTAACGGTCACGCACGATATCTCCAATGCGGGTACCATTGATGCGGGCACGCAGGTGACTTTCTCCTCGCCCGGACTGACCTCCGGGGATCTGACGGTCACGATCAAGCGCGAGGACGGTACGCCGATCTACGTTGAGATCTCGGATTACGCTTACATGAGCGTAGAAAACAACAACACCGCAGAGGTAACGGTCACCCTTACAAAGAACCTGAGCTTCTGCTACTACCATGAGGCGGGCGGAAAGAAAAATACCGTAACGGTCATCGTCGATCGCATCGTTCAACCCGATCCGAAATTGGTTTGGAGCTACGATTCCAATGACGTTCGAGTGGATAATGACGGAGTCTACTACGTTTACGGCGCAGTTACCGTTTACCTCACAGACCAAAACTTTAAGCTTACCGATTACACGGGTAAGACTCCAAGCTTTACCTTCTATCCGGGCGCGGAGAACGCATATCGCTTCCATGCGGCGGATATTACGGCGACACTCGGCACCCAGACTCCCATCGCACTGGCTGAGGATATCGTGGCGGAGCTGCTCTATGCACCCGACCCGAATTTCCCGCAGTACAAGGTGGCGCTTGAGGTCCGCGAAAGACCCGATCCGCTCGGATTCTACGACGAGCAGGGCAATCGCGTTGAGGATACCGAGCCTGCAAGCCTGCAACTCCTCGCCTACACCAATCAGGGCGGCTACTACGTCAACGAAAAGCTTGCACTGCAGCTCGAGAGCGCAAAGGCGGCAGGTATCATGACCGATTACGCGGGATACACCGTATTTGAAAGCGCGGGTCACCGCGGAGACAGCACGGCGCTTTTGCAGGCACTGGGTTGGAGCAGCGGGTACCGATTTGAGATCGAGATCTCGGATATGAGCAGGACCAAGCTCTTTATCAAGGACGGTCTCTACGCCGACGTGCCCGATTTCGAGACCGGATACAGCGACGTGATCCCGGGCGTAACGCTCAACAGCCGTTTGCTTGACGTCACCCGGAACGCGAAATTCACGCTCTTCGTGGTGGATAAGTACAACAACGCAGTATCCATTCCCTTTGAGGTCACCGAGGTCGGATCGCATCCGTTGCCTACGGTCACAAAGGTACCGCTTGACAATACCACGGTACGTATCTACGTGGATGCCCCCGTAACCGATCCCGCAAGTGATGTGGATGACTTTACGGTGGAGTCTCCCGATCTCGGCATTGAGGCAGTCAAGGTCAATGATACGCAGTGGTACGTGGACTACAAGGCGAACGACGAATTCCTTATCAATTATTCCTACACCTACAAGGGTGAGCCAGTCAGCGGCACGGTGGATGCGTACATCCGCGAGATCGATGACCGCGACGTGGAGCTTCGCTCGCTCGAGTGGTCTGCAAACAAGCAGCTTACCAGCACAGGCGTCGACGTGAGCGTTTCCATTACCTTCAGTGAGGAAATCACAGCAGTCCTGCCGAGCAAAACGCTTGACGCAGGCAAGGTCACCTACAAGATCAGCGGAAACACCGTTACCGTGACCTACAAGGACAACTACGAGGCGATCTCGCTCCGTTGCACCGCGATCGACTGCTCCTCCATCCGAGTGGATTTGGACAACGTCGACAACATCGACCGTACGGCTCCCGTTTTGGTTGCCAAGACTGAGCCTGCGGCGGACGGAAAGACGGTTTTGATCACCATTACCTCCAATGAGCCTGCCATCTTCCGTGAGGGTGGATACGTGGGTGAATTGAAGAACGGACTTTACTACTACTACCGCACCGTGACCGCAAACGGGTCCTACACCTATCACTTTACCGATCTGGGTGGAACGATGGCATCCGTTACGGTCGTGATCGATGCAATCGTGGACGGCGCGCTCAACGCACAGTACAGCACGAGCATGAACGGTACGGATCCCGTAAACGATCCCGCGGAGCTGGAGCTTTCGATCGGCGATTACGTTTACGTTAAGCCCGCGAGAGACGTGGTCGCACAGTTCAACGGCGGTGCGGATATCCGACTTTCCGCCGATACTTGGACAAAGCTCGAGATCACCTCCGATACGGGCGGCAAGCATCCCTTCATCGTCATGGAGGACCAATACGGCAATACGCTCACGCATCAGTTCTCCAAAATCTCGATCCCCGACGGAACGCCCCCCGAGATCGTCATTATCAAGCACGTTTTCACCACGCCGATCAATACCGATCGCGCAGAGCTGGAGGCTTTGCTGCTGCAAAACTTCCAAGCATTTGACGATGATGGCGAGCTTACGCTGACCGTCACCTTTACAAACGATCTTACGGTCTCCGGCATCACCGCTGTGGAATACACGGCAAGGGATTCGGCAGGTAACGTGGGACGTGCGAGCGGAAAGCTTCGCATCACGGTGGGTGAGGAGCCTTGGGTCTGTGTCAACGGCGAACAGATCGACCGTGACGGCTCCGCCTTCCTCACAGTGGGCGAGGATGCAACCCTAACGGTCGACGTACAGGGGCGCACCTACAGCGTATCTATTAAGGCGGGCATCAAGACCGTCGCACAAATGAAGATTGGCTCCACCAATCTTGTCAGCGGGGCTGCGGGCACCGATCCGATCGATCTCGGAGAGCTTGCGCGCGGCTACCACACCCTCTGTGTTCTGACACAGGACAGAGATTATTTCAAAATCATCCTTTACGTTGAATAACGGAGGGAACAAGACGGCTGCATAAATGCAGCAACTCTATAACCGGGAGGTTTACATTATGAAACACATTACAAAGAGATTTTTCGCTCTGATCATTACGGCGGCGATCCTGTGCACGTCTCTGCCCTTGGTGGCAGTGGCGGACGGCGTTGGGTCGATTGTCGATGAAATCGCGGAGCATGTAAACGATCCCGGTTATTTGGAGGTCGGCGACGGATATATCACCGTTCAGGTGTCAAAATCCAACGGCGGCTTCTACATCGGCACCGTTGAGGGCGATAAGCTGACCAAGGCGGATAATGATAAGTTTCTTCTTTATCCTGACGAGACCTTTGATACGTCCTTCACCTCCTTCCGTGTCACGCGGAACGGTCAGGTAAGGGATTACGTCTTCGGTCGAAGCTATACCGCCCTCGGTGTCGAGACGACGGACGTCAACGTCTACAAATCTGCCGATAACGCGATTACGGCAGAGTGGACGGTTGACGGACTCAAGTTCAAGCAGATCATCGCGCTCATGGGTGCAGATACCTATCAGCACGGCATGGCGTACATCTCCTACAGCGTGGACAACGAGTCCGGAAGTCCGGTGGAGGACGTGCAGGCGCGCGTGATGATGGATACGGCACTCGGTTATCAGGACTACGCGATCTACATGGCGGGTCACACCGACGGCAGCTATACCACCATTGACCGCGAGCGCACGATCAGCGGAAGCTTCTATAATAATTACTTCTTCGCATACGACAGCAAGACCGCTCCCACAGTGACTGCGTACACACTCAACGCAACGGTCGCGGGTGAGACTGTAGTTCCCAAAAAGGTCACCTTCGCACATTGGAACCATCTTGCTTCCACCGTATTCGATTATGAGCCCTCCACCACAGATCCCTTCGACTATACCGACGAGTACAACCTTGAATTCATGACCGCAGACAGCGCGGTGGCGCTCTATTATTCTATGGGCGCAGCTCCCGTGGCGGGCAGCGGCAAGAGCATTGGCTTGTACTACGGCGTTTATTCCAATCACACCGCAACCGATTCCGCGGTCGCAATGAACTTCACCTCCTCGGGGACGATGATCCTCAACAACGAAAAAACCGCGTATAAGGATCTCAACGGCAATCTCCCCGGCAATTTCTCCTCCACCGTCAAGGTGCAGAACGCGGGAGATAAGGCGATCTCCAAGTTGGCGATTGCGATCTATCCCGGCGAATGTGTCATTCCCTATGACGGAAACCGACAGATCACAAGCATTGATCTCAACAATCCCTATTACAAAACGCTGACCAATCTCAATCCCGGCGAGGCACGCGACGTTCGCTTTGATTTCCAGATCGATCCCACCTACATCAGTGATTACAGAAAGATCAAATTTGTCGCGTATGATATCAGCAATCAGAGCGATCTGACAGAGGAAAACACCGTCCTCACCCGAGAGACCTACGTGCTCTGTCCCTCTGCGGACAATGCCGAGCTCGGATTTACGGGTGTAAGCCCCTCTGCCGTATTCCATACGGGCAGACGTTACGTTTATATTACCGGGTCGAACTTCGGTCTGCTCCGTGACAAATCACAGTACCGCATCGTGCTCCGTCCCTTGGACGGCGGCGATGACGTGGTTCTTGATCAAGACCTGGTCGTGATCAATCCCGAACTCAATACCGCTACTTTGGTATTGGATCAGACGCTTCGCGTAGGAACCTGGCAGGTCATCATCGACTGGAACGATGCCGAGGTCGAGGATATCGTAAACGAGGCGATCCGACTGGTCGTCCGTGACGTTCCCGTCAAGGGCGAGCCCGGATTTGTCAGCTCGGGCGTGTACGGCATCGTGACCGTTGAGAGAAGCGGAAACGGCACCTCTCAGCCTTATCATTATGAGATCGTAACCTACGACTCCGAGGAAGCGTTGAAAAAGACGACCACCCCCGCACACGAGATTATGATCGTCATGCGCGGAAACGTCAGCGTTCTTTCCACTGAGGAAAAGGGCATCTTTAAGGCAGAGGCGCTTACCCTTATGGAGGGCGAGGTCATCAACCTCAACGACACCCTTGACGTCAAGGAGGGTCGCGTGACCATTACCGCCGAGTTTGACGGCGACAAGCAAAAGGAGATCACCGTTGATATTGACGGTCGCGTCTTTACCACAGGCGCAAACACCAAGGTCTGGAATGGCGTGTGCGCGATCACCTCTATGGTAGAGGGGAAGCTTTATACATTGCCCGTTTACAACAAGTACGGCGAGGTCGGCTACCGCTCGGGTGAGGAGCACGGCAAAATCCTCTCGCTCATCTGGCCGAGTGCGGCAGGCGTGGCACAAACGCTGGTTGGAATGATGTTTGATTTCCGCTACGGAGAGCTTTGCCTGATGGAGCAGGGAGGCGGCTACGCGCACGTGGTGGCATTCGGCGCAAAGCTTGCACCCGATTTCCTCGTTCCCAGCGGACTGATGGGCAACATGGCAAGAGACTCCAAGCTCGAGGCGGCACATAAGAACATTGCACAGAGCAACTATTCCGCGGCACAGCTCCGCGCGCTGGAAACCCAGTACGAGAAGGATCAGCGCGAGTGGCGTGCAGATCAAGTCGGATCGCTCAACATCTATATAGACGACATTCTCTTTGGCAGCGGAGGCTTCATCGGCTTCAACACCGGCATTGAGGTCGGTATTCCCTCCTACACGGACGGCATGCCTTCCATTGAGGGATATCTCTCGCTTAAGATCATCAACGATTATTGGGAGGTAGGTGTTGCCGGCTCCGCAGATCTGATGATCTTTGAAATGGAAGCCGAATTGCAGATCCGAAGCTACAACGGCATTCCGTTCCCCGAAAAGATCTATTTCTTCGTCGGTGGCACCAATCCCGGTATCCCCGTTGACCCGTTTGGCGTTTTCTGGGTACGCGGAGCAGGTGCGGGCATCGATAATATTTACGAATCCTTCTTCGTTGCAAAGGGTATCCCGCCGCTCACGCTGCTCCTCAGCGGTGAGTTCGCGATCTTCAGTGTGCTCAGCGCAAGGGCGGATCTTGCGCTCTCGGGCAGAGGCATTGCGGTCGAGCTGAGTAGGATCTCTATTGCGGGTATCTCCATCATCGATTCGCTCTACGGAAGCGTATATTGGTATCCCGACCTCAGCCTCGGCTTTGGTATTGAGGTGGATATCCTCGACGTGCTGATCGGCTCGGGCTCCATCATTGTGGAGGTCGATTACGATACGGGCAAGACCTTCTTCGAGGCATCGGCGACGGTGCGTGTGCAGATCCCCAAAAAGATCTTTCTAATTGGAGGAAAGAAGCTGGGATCGGCAACCGTCGGCATCAATACCAAAAAGGTCTGGGGCTCGGTCAAGATCATCGGTATCGGCGTTGGCATCACCTACTATTGGGGCGGTGGAGTTGACATCGACCTTTTGGATAAGGCAGTGGAGGGAACGGAGATGCTTCCTATCCCGCTGGCGCTCACAGGCCCCGCATATACCGATCCCGAAACGGGTGAGGTGCTCTACATGAGCATGAGCAACAACATCCGTGTTATTTCTTACACGCCTGCGGCAAATGCGGTAGATCCCGCAGAGCCCGATGCAAGCTTTACGCTTGAAAACGCAGATGAGGATATCCTCTTCGCGGTCAGCTATCCCGCGGTTAACGAGCTGGAGGCGCAGGATCTCAAGCAGAAGCTCGCGGTCACCGTTGGCGGCAACGCATTCGTTCCCGTATGGTACAACGACAGCTACGAGGCTGATCATCAGGCAAACCAAGGCACCAACGCAATGCTCACCTACAATGAGGATACGGGCATGGCAACGGTAAGCTTCTCCTTCACCAACGCGGCTGATGCAGGCAAGCAGGTTGAACTGCATACCGACCTTTCCGTGACTCACGCGGTCTACGGAATTGAGCGCACGGTCACCTTTGACAGCCTTGCGTTGGATGACAAGGGCGATCAAAACAAGACCAACGATCAGGTGATCCTTCGCGCGAACGATCTCGAAAAGCTTTCCAAGCTGACGGTCATCGCAACGGACGCAGAGGGCAACGCATACCGTCTGGCGGAGGCAGATCCCGATACACTCAGCGGCAATACGGTTGCAATCGATATCACTTATCCCGATAATCTCCGCACGGGAGACTACACGGTCTCGGCGATCGGAACGATCCTCGATATCAACGGAAATGAGATCGCAAGCCCGAGCGCATCCTTTGAGCTGAAGGGCTACGTCAATCCCGACCAGCCCGCGCCGCTCAAGTCCGCGACCGCGACGCTCGGCGGCAATTATACCATCAATCTCAACCTTACCGCACAGCAGACCAACTACGACGGCTACGTTACCAACATTTTTGAGGTGACCGAGGAAGGGAACGTTGGCACGATGTTCCGTGACGTTTACACCGAGCTGACGGCAGAGGAAAAGGAAGAGGGGGTCAATCGCTCGATCCTCGTTGGCGGACGTTACGAAAAAACGGACGAAGCGACGAACAAGACCTATTATCAGGGACTTGAGAGCGGAAAGACCTACGTTGTAAGCATTCAGACCTATAAGGATATGCCCGACGGCTCCAGACTCCTTTCCAATCACATCTATTCCACCGAGCTGAAGATGGAGACTCCCGTTGTGATCACTCCCAAGCTCAGCATCGAGGGTAGCGTGGATACCTTGGTCGGCACCGCAAAGGTTGCAGTTCCTACGATCAATCAGAGCAACGTGACACTCAAGATCGAGGGCGTTTCCAATATCCGCGACGGATATTACATCCTTGGTAACGGTGAAAGAAAGGCATGGAACGGCAAGGATCTCGCGCTCGGCACGCTCAAGGACGGTATGTACACCGTAACGGTTGGCGGCTTGAGCGAAACGAATGATGCTTTTGCCGCAATGTATCAGTTCTCGGTCGATACCGAGGCACCCACAATGCTCATTTCCTCTCCGCAGGGCGGCGGTTTCTTCCGGGGTGACACCGTTACCGTAACGGGTATCACCGAGGCGGGCGCCAAGGTCGTGGCAGGTGTTACAAGTGAGGCTCCCGTTACCGTTTATGCGGATGACAACGGCGCGTTCTCCGTGGAGATCCCCGTTGACAAGACTGTCGCGTATCAGGAGATCAGAGCATATGCTTATGATTGCGTCGGCAACGAGAGCATGCCGTTTGGATGCACGCTGACCAACGAGCTTTTGGGCGATCCGGAGCTTGAGGCGGTCATTCTGCTGGACGGCAAGGAGGTCACCTCCATCGTCAGCAGTGCGCAGTCCAAGCAGCTTTCCATGGCGTTCAAGTCCGGCGAGACGGTCATTAAGCTCAATGAAAATTCCGCGGCGGCGGGCAGAGTCCTCTGGAGAGCAAGCGTGATCGAAAAGACCGCTACCGTAACCGAGGACGGCGTGCTGACAGGCGCTGACGGCGCGGTCGGTATCGTGACCGCAACGCTCGACAATCGCACCGCGATGGCGAAGCTGGAATCCTTGGATCTCGGCACCGCTAACGTGACCCTGCAGATCCCCGAGGGTGGATTGATCTATGACGGTACCCCCAAGACTCCCGCGGTCGTGTTTGACACCGCAGAGACACTTCGTCCCGACGTGGATTATACTGTATCCTACGCAAACAACGTAGCGGCAGGAACCGCAGTCGCGCTGATCGCAGCCGTGGAGGACGGAAAGTGCTCGGGTACCAAGATTTTGGAATTCACCATCACACCTCGCTCGATTTCGGATGCGACGTTGACGCTTGCGGATGACGGCAGCGAAAATCCCGCCGTTACCCTGACCTACAACGGGCAAACGCTCGTGCAGGATCGGGATTATACGGTAGCCTACGTTCTCAATGAATGGGGAACCGAAGGCATCGTTGCGATCGTTGGCATGGGCAACTACAGCGGTGTGATCTCGCAGATCTATGAGATCGGCGGATTTGATCATCTTACCTGGATCATTCCCGTGGCATTCGTCCTACTCCTTGGAGGAGCGGCGCTGGCGATCCTTCTGATCCGTCGCCGCAGGGCAGCATTGAGCGTGCCTGCAGCAATTGCGGATGAGGTAATCGCGGACGGCGAGGGGAATGACACCGCAGAGAAAGCAACCGAGGAAACAACAGAAAAAACAACAGAAGAAACGACCGAGGAAGAGCCCAAAGAAACGATCGAGGGCGAGTCCAAGGAAGAAAAGAACGAAACGGAAGAATAAACAACAAGCAACTCCCCAATCTCCGTCGGTAGCGACGAACAACCTTATTTCGGAGGTCGAATTATGAAAAACTTGAATATGAAAAAAATAATTCAGAGCGCGGCATTGGCGATCCTGGCAGCGGGAACGCTTCTCGGCAGTGCCATTCTGCGCCCACAGCAGGTATCTGCGGCGGTTCTCCCGTCGCAGACGGTGCCCGCTGTGACCGAAGGAAGCTATGGGCTCGGTACGGCGGGGATCTCGGACGGACGGTACGTCTATTACGGTACCACGAATGCGGGCGAGCCGCTTCTGTGGCGCGTGCTGGACGCGGATACCGATAACGCGGGAGCGACGGGAGCGATGCTTTTGTTCTCCGAGCAGGTCATCGAGCGCAACGTACGCTTCAGCGTGCAGTCGGACGATCAGGCGAAATATCTCTTTGATGAGAATTCGCCTCTGCATCTCGGGCGCTTTGAGCATACCTATCAGGGAAGCTTTTTGAGCGAAAATATCGATGCGGGACTTTCCGCAAACGAGATGGCGGCAATCCGTGCCATTACCAAGACGGATCTCAACGTCAATACACTCTATGGAATTGATAAGTGGAAGACCGACGAGCTCTTCATCAGAAGAAACGATGCGGGTACCGCAAACGAGGTCTATTCTGCTCCCGCATTGAACAATGACCGCATCTTCCCGCTCTCCGTTGAGGAGCTGGATCACTACTTTGGCAACGGCGCGCTTGCTACCGAGAGCGCGGACGGTAATTATCCCTCCTCCTGGTGGCTGCGTACCGCGTACGCAAACGACGGCTTGGATCAGGTCGGTGCCGTGGACGTAAACGGAAAGGTAACGCCTGTAGATGCGGATGCGACCAACGTCGGCGGCAGATATGCCCTCAACGTCGAGCACTCCCGCGTGACCTACACCAAGCTTGTCGGAAGCAACACCTACAGACTCGCGCTTTTGCACAGCGCTTACGATACGACCGACGAAAACGCGCTTTTCTCTGCTTCCGTTGTCGATGTGAAAAACGGCAAGGTGACAATTGCGTACCAAAATGCGATCGGACGTGACGTGAGCGATCCGCAGAACCTTGACGGCGAGGACGAATTCATCTCGGTCATCGTCAAGAACGATGCGAGCGGCAGGATCGAGTTCTACGGCTCGGTTGCATACGCCCCCGACGGAAATGGCTCGGAGCAGCTCATAACCGATAAAAACTCGGTTACGTTTGACGTCCCCGAGGGCTATGATGAAGATACGGATACGATGTACGTCTTTTGGGAGAGAAGAAACAACAGCGATCTCAAGACGACCTACACGAGTAATCTTTTCGCGCTCGAGTGTGTGCATAAGGAGGGAAGTGCGGCTACCTGCGAGCGGTTTGCACAGTGCGGGTACGACGCTTGCCAAAAATACTACGGAACCTATGATCTTGACAACCACGTTGGTACGCACTACGTGACCAACTATGAGGAGGACACCCATGAGCTTCATTGCGATTCTCCCCACTGTCAGCTTGGCGGCTTCCTGTTGGGCGAAGGATGCGAAATTGAGGCGAACTGCACCTCACTGATTCAACCGTGTGTATGCGGAAACGCGCAGCTCAATCCCGACAAACACAGCTTTGTGAACGGTATTTGTGAGTACGACGACACGCATTATCAGGAGCCGACGCTTGTGAGCGGTTACTATCAGATCAAAAATGTCGGCAATCTCCTTTGGTTCCGCGATGAGGTCAATAACGGCAACAACGCGATCAACGCAAAGCTTGCAGTTTCCGTGCTTGACTTTACGGGCGCTGATATGTGGGAGTATGGAATCGGTACCGAAACGAGCCCCTTCAAGGGTACGTTTGACGGAAATGGAAACACCGTTAAGGGAATTCGGTATAGATACCAGAATGAATACCTCGCGCTCTTCGATTACACGGACGGCGCAACGGTCAAAAATCTCACACTCCGTGAAATTGCGATCGGCAACACCAATATCACCGCGGCGATCCTGATCGGATACGCGAAGGATACCGCCGTGAGCGATTGCTTGATCCTTGACAGCTCGATCGGTACGCGGCGCGACTACGGTCTTGGCGCTGTGATCGGTGAGGCAACGGGTACGGTTACTGTAACAAGAACCGTCGTGTACGGCGCGGTCGATAGCAATCGCAATCATCTTCCCATCGTTGGTATTGGCTCTGTAACGCTTGATCATTCCTTTGCATTGAGTGATGAGGCAGACGAGCAGGGCGGTAGAACGGCGGAGCAATTCGCGTCCGGCGCGCTTGCGTATCAGATGGGCGGCGTATGGGGTCAGACGCTCGGGACGGATCCTTATCCCGTGAGAAACGGCGCTGCGGTTTACTACGTGCAGGGCTGCGGTCAGCAAAGCGGCTTTGTCTACAGCAATGTGAACGCAAACGGAGCGCACTCCTATACCGACGTGATCAATTTCGTTTGGGACGTGGAGAGCGGCTACAACTATTGTAAGGTCAGAACCAAGTGCGCGTTCTGCGGCGAGGAAAATCCCGAGTTGATCGAGTGTGACGTCACGGTCGACTACGAATACTGGATGGACGAAGAGGGAAGAGCGGTACGGATCAAGAATACCGCCTCCGTGATCCTCGGCGGCAAGACCGTGAGCGAGGACTACATCATCCTCGCAAGCAAGTACAGAATTGAAAACCAGACGGTCATCTCGACCGTTGAAAAGGATTTTGACGGCGAGATCATCTATCCGAGCGATCTCATCAATACCCGTCTCAAATCCAAATATTATAACGCATATTTCGTGGATCGTGTCACAGGCAAGCATATGCTCTGGGTTGCAGGTGCAGGCAGCTACGATCTGGTCATTGAGGGCTACGACGACGGCGACGAGTACCACAGAGCGCGCAACGCGTACGGCGGTCAAAAGATGACCCGCGAGAACGCGGTCGTGATCAAGCCCATCGAGGTAACGCTCGATATCAAGGGTGAGGATAAGATCTGGGACGGTAGCAAGGACGTTGATCCGATCTATACGATGGATCCCGAGCTGCCCGAGGAATGGTTTGAGATCACGCTCTCCGATGCACCGAGCGCGAACGTTGGCGTTTATACGGTCAACGTGACGCTGAAGTACCTCAAGAGATTCGGAGGAGGTCCGTTCCCCTCCGAATACTATGAACCGTACGACTTCTTCACGGAGGTTTATTGCAAGAGCGTTACGCTCAAGTATAACACCACCGCGCAGGTGGAGATCCTGCCGAGAACTCACGTCAGCATTGAAAATAAGGATTACCAAACTGTATACACCTATGGCGACGTCCTTCCCGATCCCACGGCGGCAAACTTCAATACCGACGCGGGCAGCAACCTGACATTTGAGTGGTATGCGGCAGAGTACGATCGGTACACGAATGCTTTTGTTCCGCTCTATAAGCTGAGCGCAAAGCCTACCGCTGCGGGCGAGTATATCCTCCGCGTGCGCGGTACCTCTACCGAGAACTACATCGCGAGCTACGTCGACATTCCCGTGACCGTTGCGCGTAAGGCGTTGTCCATTACGTTTGGCAATGGCGTCACGTGGGATGAGGAGAGCGGCGTGTGGACGGCTACGATCGAGGCGGGCAGAACGTTTGATTACAGCGTGCTTGGCTTGATCAACGGCGACACGCTTGAAAGCGCGGGGATCACGGTCAGCATTGTTGCTCGCTATGACGGCTACAACGGCTACGGCCAGGTTGAGGAGAAATATCTCTCCAACCATTTCCCGATCATCGCGGGAACCTATGCGATCACGTTTAACGCGACCTGCTTAAACTATTATGACACGGGCTACAACTACGAGGGCGCTTACGTGACCGTATACGTAAGAGTTCTGGCGGTCACCCCCGCACCTGCTGAAGGCACGCATACACATGACGGCAATAAAAAGGGTGTCGGCATTTCGTTTGAATATCCCGCAACCTCACTTTTGGAGCTGAACACCTATTACATCAGTTACAGCATCGTACTGTACCGCGAGGATGTTGAGGTGGTATCCGATTCGCTTAACGGTCAGTATCTCACGGATGCGTTCCAGAGCTTCTTCTGTGAGATCGACAAGCCGGGCAACTACACGCTCAAGGTCAGTGCGTCCGTGAATTATTACACAAACAACGGCACCGATAGCGCGTACGAAAACGACTACTACGTCAAGAGCTTCACCGTTTCCTTTGGTGAAGGCGTGACCGAGATCCGTGAGATCGGAGCCTATACCGTGACCGTTACAACGGGAGAGGCTGTCCGTACGGCGACCGTGGAGGTTGTGAATGGGGCTTCGGTGAAGCAGGAGCTTAAGATCAACGTCAAGGAGTTTGTCCTTGAGCTGACGAGCGGACTTCCCGTCTTCCAAATCACCGACGTTTCCTTCGTTCCCGGCTTCGGTCTGAAGAGCGGACACACTCTGGTTGATCTGACCTACCGCATCCGCTTGGATTACAACGATCTTGAGATCGTGGATTGGGTGATCGTTGACGGAGAGCAAAACGACGTTTCGCATCTTTACAAGGCAACCACGGCGGGATACGACGTACACATTTACGACAATCCTTGCGATAGTGAATGTAACCTTTGTGACGAAACGCGTGCGGTCTCCGCACACAGAGGCGGCGAGGCGACCTGCGTGGATCTTGCGATCTGTGAGATCTGCGGTATGGGCTACGGCACGTTTGATCTGAACAATCACGTTTCCAATAAGACCACCGACGTTCCCAACGTCAACGACCTGAACACGCACGCACACGTTCACGCGTGCTGCGGAACGGTCATCTCGCTTGGTGAGCACTACGGCGGTACGGCAACCTGTACCGAGCTTGCAAAATGTGAGCTTTGCGCGTTTGGCTACGGCGAGCTCGACCCCAACAACCATTCGAGCAATCAGCACTCTCACGCTTCTCGCGGAGCGGGAGAGAACGAGCACAGCGTATTGCACGCGTGCTGCGGCGCGTTTATCAAGATCGAAAAGCACACGGGCGGCACCCCTACCTGCAAAACGCAGGCGGTCTGCACGCTTTGCGGTGATTCCTACGGCGGGCTTGATGCGGCACATCACGTAGGCGGTGTGGCGACCTGCCGTGACTTGGCGGTCTGCACGCTCTGCGGCGAGCGCTACGGCGAGCTTGATCCCGACAACCATACGAGCGAGCATACGGCATATGCCCCCTCCGTGAGCGATCCCACCTTGCACGAGATCATTCGCAGCTGCTGCGGTGAGGTTCTCTCTACCGAGGAGCACAGCGGCGGCACGGCAAATTGTACGACCGCGGCAAAGTGTGAGCATTGCAGTGCGATCTACGGCGCAAAGGATCCGAACGTACACGCAAGTGATTCCTTTATCTATAAAGTCAGTGCGGCGGATGCGGAGCAGCACGATAAGCTGCATGCTTGCTGCGGAGCGCACGAGGCGACCGAGGCGCATAGCGGCGGCAGTGCAAACTGCTCGTCCGGGGCGATCTGCGAGCACTGCGGATCGGCATACGGTGCGATGGGTGAGCACGTTTACGATCATGCCTGCGACTTTACCTGCAACGTCTGCAACCGTGCGACACGTGCGATCGCATTCCACGCGGATGAAAACGACGACGGACTCTGCGATGCGTGCGGTGCTGAGATGCCCTCACGTCCTCTTTCGGGCGGAGCGATCTCCGGAATTGCGGTCGGCTCCGTAGCGATTGCCGGTGGCGGCGGGTTCTCGCTGTTCTGGTTTGTGATCAAAAAGAAAAATTGGGCACAGCTCATCCGTTTCCTGATCGGATAATCGGACGGTAAGTGCCAAAGCCCCCACGTTGTATGGGTCAACGTGGGGGCTTTTTAACATTTTTTTAGATTTTAGTGATGCTTTTTTTGCTTATTATTGATCAAAAGAGTGGAATTTGACAAAAAATAGACAATTTCTATTGACTTTGTGAAAATTCTGTGGTATAATAAGCGTTACCAAAAAATTTATGTCGTGCCGAGGCAAGTTTTTTGCTAAATTTCAGCGGCTCGACGGAAAGGATCTGTTGAAAAAATGGATATATTGGTAGCCATTTTGACATTGTCGGCAGCAGTGATCGCAATTCTGTTTGCAGTCTTTACCGCGCGCAGTGTCATGAAATTCTCGGAAGGAAACGATCTGATGAAAAAGATCTCCGCTTCCATTCGCAAGGGCGCAAACGCATATTTGAAGCGTCAGTACGTGATTGTCGGCATTTTCTTTGCGGTCATGTTCGTATTGCTGAGTGTGATGGCGCTCTTTGAGCTGCTTACCCCCTATGTTCCTTTTGCATTCCTCACGGGTGGTTTCTTCTCTGCCTTCTCGGGCTTTATCGGAATGAAGATCGCCACCGCATCCAACGCAAGAACCGCAAACGCTTGCCAGGAGGGACTTAACCGCGGTCTCCGCGTTGCTTTCCGCGCAGGTAGCGTTATGGGCTTTACGGTCGTCGGCCTTGGCTTGCTCGACATTTCCGTATGGTTCATTTTGCTTAAGTTTGTATTCGGACTCAAGCCTGCGGATATCACGGGCGCAATGCTCACCTTCGGTATGGGTGCTTCCTCCATGGCGCTCTTCGCGCGTGTCGGTGGCGGTATCTTCACCAAGGCGGCAGACGTCGGCGCGGATCTTGTCGGTAAGGTCGAGGCGGGCATTCCCGAGGATGACCCTCGTAACCCTGCCGTGATCGCCGATAACGTCGGTGACAACGTCGGTGACGTTGCGGGTATGGGCGCAGACCTCTATGAGTCCTACGTTGGCTCGGTCATTTCCGCAATGGCACTCGGTGTTGCGGCATTCCACAACATCCAGTCCATGGCACTTCCCATGCTCATCGCGGCACTCGGTGTGGTTTGTTCCATCATCGGTACCTTCTTCGTTAGCACGAAGGAGGGTGCAACGCAGAAGCAGCTTCTGCGTGCGCTCTCTCGCGGAACGAACTTCTCTGCGATCGTGATTGCCGTCGCGGCGTTCCCGCTTGTATGGTTCATTCTCGGAAAAGAGAACTGGCCCATGTATTTTGCGATCCTCGCAGGTCTTGTTGCGGGTGTTCTGATCGGTCAGTCGACCGAGTACTTTACCTCCGATAGCTATAAGCCTACCCGCAACCTCGCTGCAACCAGTGAGACGGGTACCGCAACTATCATTATCGGCGGTCTTTCCGTCGGTATGCTTTCCACGCTTCTCCCGATCGTTATCGTTTCGGTCTGCGTGCTGGTTGCATACTTTGTATCCGGTGGTGCAGATAGCGCATCGCAGGGACTTTACGGCATCGCGCTTGCGGCTGTCGGAATGCTTTCCACGCTTGGCATTACGCTCGCGACTGACGCATACGGTCCCATCGCGGACAACGCAGGCGGTATTGCGGAGATGGCAGGTCTTGACAAGAAGGTAAGAGAGCGCACCGATGCGCTCGACTCGCTCGGTAACACCACTGCCGCAACGGGTAAGGGCTTTGCAATCGGATCTGCGGCACTCACCGCGCTTGCTTTGATGGCGTCCTACATCGACAAGGTGCAGACCATCGACGGCGGTAAGGCAGCGATCGCAAACCTCAGCATTACCAATCCCACCGTTCTCGTCGGACTCTTTATCGGCGCGTGCCTGCCCTTTGTGTTTGCTGCACTCACCATGAATTCGGTTGGCAGAGCGGCACAGAGCGTTGTAAAAGAAGTTCGCCGTCAGTTTAGGGAGATCGTCGGTCTGATGGATGGCAAGGCGGAGGCAGATTACGCAACCTGCGTTGACCTTTGCACCAAGGCGAGCCTTCGTGAGATGATCCTTCCCACCATCGTTGCCGTTATCGTTCCGATCATTGTCGGTATGATCCTCGGTTGCACGGGTGTGGTCGGTATGCTTGCGGGTGCGACCGCTTCGGGCTTCCTCATGGCAGTATTCATGTCCAACTCGGGAGGAGCTTGGGATAACGCCAAGAAGTACATCGAGAGCGGTGTACACGGTGGCAAGGGCTCTGAGAACCACAAGGCGGCAGTTGTTGGCGATACCGTTGGTGACCCCTTCAAGGATACCTCCGGACCCTCCATCAACATCCTTATCAAGCTGCTTTCCATGGTTTCCATCGTATTTGCGGCTCTGGTCGTAGGATTTTCGATCCTTTAATTGAAACACAAAAGCCTCGAAGCATTAGCTTCGAGGCTTTTCTTTATGTTGATGGAATTGCATCCTTCGATGCTCTTTTTTCTTCATGTACCTGTAGCTCTTGCAGGTAAATTTGCTTTTCTTTTTTCAGTACGATGAAGAAAACGATGAAGTGCGCAAGTGCTGTGACTGCCCAGGAGAGGGGATAGCAGTAATAGAGTGTCTCTTGCCTTATATCAAGCGGCACAAGAGGAAATACCGTATAGATCCAAACGACGCGGGAGGCGCAGGAGCCGAGGAGAGAGACGAGCGTCGGCGCGAGTGATTTGCCCATGCCGCGTACACATCCGCATCCGACCTCCATGATCCCGCATATGAAATGCGTGAGCCCAATGATCGAAAAACGGATCAGTCCCTTTTCGATCACAGCAGTATTGCCGGGGGCATAAAGCCCGAGGAGCGGCTCGATAAAGAGGAACATCAGAAGGCTGACCGCAACACCGACCGCAGTTGCAACGGCGAGACAGTACCAAGCCGTTTTCTTGATGCGGTCGAATTTGCGTGCGCCCATGTTTTGTCCCACAAAGGTGAGAGCTGCGTTGTAGACCGCGTTTTGCGTAACGTAGATGTAGCCCTCCAGATTGGAGGAGGCGGTGTTGCCGGCAACGACGATCTTGCCGAGAGAGTTGACAGAGGATTGGATGAGGACGTTGGAGATCGCGAAAAGCGAGCTCTGGAAGCCTGCGGGAAGACCGATGACAAGGATCTTGCGCAGAACACGGAGGTCAATGCGCAGACGGCGGAGATCCAGGTGGCAAACACCCTCCTTACGGGTCATATAAATAAGGATGAGAATACAGGAGACCCAGTGCGATGCGGCGGTCGCGATTCCAACACCCTGAGCGCCTTGGTGAAACATGAGAACCATGACCAAATTGAGAGCGACGTTGACCACGCCTGCGACAGAAAGGAAGATCAAGGGACGGACGGTGTCGCCTGTGGAGCGAAGGATGGCGGCGCAGTAATTGTAGATCATATTTGCGATCATGCCTGCAAAGTACGCGCGCATGTAAGGTACGGCTTGCGAAAGAACGGCATCCTCGGTGCCCATTAAGCGGAGCAACGGCTCGGCGGCGATCATTCCAAACACCGTGACTGCGGCACCTGCAAAAAACGCGGTGACGACCGAGGTGTGAATGACCTTGTCGACCTCGTCGTAACGCTTGGCTCCGATGGCGTGCGCAACGCAAACACCCGCGCCCATCGACAGCCCCATAAAGAGATTGATGATGAGGTTGATCAGTGAACTGCAGGAGCCGACGGCGGCAAGAGCGCTTTCGCGCGCGTCTGCCGTGTCACCGCCCCATTGACCGACTACGATCGTGTCTGCGGTATTAAATAGCAGCTGAAGGATACTTGTTGCGATCAGAGGAAGAGAGAAGAGGATAATGCGGGAGAGCAGGGGACCCTGCGTGAAATCCTTGATCGGTTTTGCTTTGACAGCCGTTTGTGCCATGGGATTCCTCCTTGTCGGGATTGACAAAATCGGTAGTTTCATTATATTCTTAAATGAAGAAAAAGTCAAGGCGTTCGGCGTAATTTGCAGGTATAAATATATAATGAAAAAATTTCAAAAAAGGCTTGACAAACGGGATCGGTTTGTGGTATAATGTCTCTACCTCTGTAAAAGGGCTTTTTCTTTGTGCGCAAAAATAGCACAGAGTGGCAGACATGGCGCTGTTTCGGGAACCGAAATTTGTTTGTCGCCTTTCAGAGGGAGGTACACGGATACCCCACGAGGGGATCAAAAATCTATACATGGGAGGTGCCGCTAAATGGCTAATGACGCTCGCGTCAAGATTACTCTTGCGTGCACGGAGTGCAAGCAGAGAAATTATGACACAAAAAAGAACAAGAAGAATGACCCGGACAGACTGGAGCTCATGAAGTATTGCAAATTCTGTCGTAAGCACACGCTTCACAAGGAAACGAAGTAATTCGGTTTTATGAAGAGAAAGGAATTCTGAATTATGACAACAGGACAAATTGTTGGCATTGTTATTGCTGCGGTTGTATTGGCAATTGTGGTCGTCCTCTGCATTCGCTTCAGAGAGAAGATCAAGAAATTCCTGCGCGTTTACAAGAGTGAGCTCAAGAAGGTTGTATGGCTTCCGTGGGATCAAACCAGAAAAAGCACGCTTGTGGTTTTGGTGGTTATGCTCGCGTTTGCAGTTGCAATCGGCTTGCTTGACTGGGGACTTGGCGAAGGCTTCCTGGCTTTCGTAAATCTCTTCAATTAATGTGCAACCATGAGTGATATCAATGAAATGAACGTTGGCCCGCGTTGGTACGTAGCGCATACCTACTCCGGCTATGAAAACAAGGTAAAAGCAAACCTTGAAAAGATCATCGAAAACCGAGGCCTCGGACATCTGATCTTTGACATCAAGATCCCTGTTGAGATCGTGATCGAAAAGAACGGCGATAACGAGAAGGAGGTAGAGAACAAGCTCTTCCCCTGCTACGTTTACGTTAAGATGGTGATGAACGAGGAAAGCTGGCACGCGGTCCGTAACATTACGGGTGTGACCGGCTTCGTAGGTCCCGGATCCCGTCCGACTCCCCTGACCGACGAGGAGGTTGCGGCTCTTTCCATTGAGACTGAGCAGCAGGTCAAGCTCTCCTATAACGTTGGTGACAGCGTAGAGGTCGTGAGCGGATTGTTTGAAGGATACAACGGTGTCGTTCAAGCGATCTCCGAGGATCTCAAAAACGTTACCGTGCTGGTTAAGCGCGGCAACCGTGATATGCCCGTCGAGCTGGAGGCAACTGACGTCAAGCTCGTGGCATCACAAATGTAATCCGCAACAAGGTAAGTTGCGCGTGGGAGGGAGAAAATTTTATTGCATTCTCCCGTAAAAAACCACATTTGGAGGAAAATGAATTATGGCTAAAAAGATTTTGGGTTATATCAAGCTGCAATTGCCCGCCGGAAAAGCTACCCCGCAGCCCCCTGTAGGTCCTGCGCTCGGTCAGTACGGTGTTGCAATCCCCGTATTTACCAAGGAATTTAACGAAAGAACCAAGAATGACATCGGACTCATCATCCCCGTTATCATTACGGTTTATGCAGACCGCTCCTTCACCTTTATCACCAAGACGCCTCCCGCTCCCGTTCTGATCAAGAAGGCAGTAGGCATTGAGTCCGGCTCCGCAACCCCCAACAAGACCAAGGTTGCTAAGCTGACGAAGGAACAGGTTAAGAAGATCGCTGAGACCAAGATGCCCGACCTCAATGCGGCAAATCTTGAGACGGCAATGAGCATGATCGCGGGAACCGCTCGTTCTATGGGCGTTACCGTTGAGGAGTAAGGGGGTAGAGCACAATGGCTAATTTCGGTAAAAAGTATGCGGATAGCGTAAAGCTGTTCGACAAGTCCAAGCAGTATGATCCCGCAGAGGCTATGGCTCTCGTTTGCCAGACCTCTAAGGCAAAGTTCGATGAGACCATCGAGGTTCACGTTCGTCTGGGTGTTGACTCCCGTCACGCTGACCAGCAGGTCCGCGGTGCAGTCGTTCTTCCCAACGGAACCGGTAAGACTGTAAAGACCCTCGTTTTCTGTAAGGGTGACAACGTTCAGAAGGCTCTCGATGCAGGCGCAGATTACGCAGGCGGCGCAGAGTACGCAGAGAAGATCCAGAAGGAAAACTGGTTCGAGTTCGACGTTGTTATCGCAACTCCCGATATGATGTCCGTTATCGGTCGTCTCGGTAAGGTCCTCGGTCCTAAGGGACTCATGCCTTCTCCTAAGGCAGGCACCGTTACTCCCGACGTTGTTCGTGCAGTAACCGAGGCTAAGGCAGGTAAGATCGAGTACCGTCTCGATAAGACCAACATCATCCACTGCCCCATCGGCAAGGCTTCCTTCGGCGCAGAGAAGATCAAGGAGAACTTCGACACGCTCCTCGGCGCTATCATCAAGGCAAAGCCCGCAGCTGCAAAGGGTCAGTATATCAAGAGCTGTGTTGTCGCGTCCACTATGGGCCCCGGCATCAAGGTTAACCAGGCTAAGCTCGGTTGATAACAGCCTTTAAAATAGGGTAAGACCTTGGAGAGGGGAGAAACTTCTTGAAAGAAGTT
>JAFTJB010000155.1 GCA_017456625.1 Clostridia bacterium | reverse complement strand
GCAAATAAACAACAAGAGCAATATGAGATCCGATATGAGTCTGTGATCGATGATCCCGCAAAGGAGCTGTTTTTTGATCCCGCTCCGGGAGGGCTTCCGAGGCAGGAGAAGATATCCTTTTTGCATTATCACGATTTTTACGAGGTTGGAATTTGCCTGGAGGGGGAGGGACTTTTCTACGCGGATGGGGAATTTTGGACGGTTCACGCGGGAGATACGATCTTTGTACCGCCCGGGCAAAGCCATGATTCGCGTTCTCTTTACCGTGACAAGCCCTGCTACTGCCGTTTTCTTTATCTTCGCTCCGAGGCATTGCGTCGGGTGATGGAGGAGGACGGAGGGGAAATTGAGGGCAGACGTATTCCACCCGTACTCCGACCTCTCGAATACCCTCGCGCGGCGGCACAGCTTTCCGAGATCTGTCGATTTGGCTTTGAAGAGACTGATAGGAGCATACAGCTGGTGGCGCATCAGCTTGCGATTTTCTTGCTGGATAGTGTAAGTCTCTTTGAGGGGACGAAAAGGACGGTTACGGATCAAAGCTCTCTCGAGCGGGGCGTGGCAGAGCAGCTCAGACGGCATCTTTCCATTTATTATCGGGAGACGGAGGGGATGAGT
Source organism: Clostridia bacterium (assembly GCA_017456625.1). Lineage (GTDB taxonomy): Bacteria > Bacillota > Clostridia > Oscillospirales > CAG-272 > UMGS1865. The sequence goes on along the minus strand of JAFTJB010000155.1, from coordinate 11,523 downwards.
TCGCTTTCCGCAAGATTTCATCTGAGCGAAAGTCAGCTTCGCCGACGCTTTGTTGCTGCCTACGGCATCCCCCCCATTGCCTATCGCAATCGTTTGCGATGCAAAATTGCCATGGAGCTTCTTTGCCGCAGTGAGCTTGGAGTTGCACAAATCGCGCAGCAGGTGGGATTTGAGGATCCAACCGATTTTTACCGTCGATTTCGTGCCGAAACAGGGCTGTCTCCGTCGGATTTTCGCAAAAAACATTCTATCACAAAAGATTGTTAAAAAACAAACAAACCAAATAAAAACAACAAAAAACCAAAAAAATAAAGAAAAATATATTGACAAACAACTCTAAATGTGGTATAATGTATCCGTGAAAAAATTATTTATTTACACGGAGGATTGAATTATGGCAATGGAAGCATTGGGAATGGTAGAAACCAGAGGCTTGGTAGCGGCGATCGAGGCTGCGGATGCAATGGTTAAGGCTGCAAACGTCACGCTGATGGGCACCGAGAAGATCGGATCGGGACTTGTATCGGTTATGATTCGCGGTGACGTGGGAGCTGTAAAGGCAGCGACCGAGGCAGGACGAGCAGCAGCGGAAAGACTTGGCGAGATCGTTGCGGTACACGTTATTCCTCGTCCTCACGGCGACGTTGAGTCGATCCTTCCGTCCATCAAATAATCAATATTATTTTTGAAAAGAGGTAAGCCCCGAGATGCTTGCTATCGAAAGAAGAAAAGAGATCCTTTCCCGTCTGGAGGCAGAGGGGAAGGTGTTGGTATCGGAGCTGGCAAAATCCTTTGACGTAACGGAGGAGACCATCCGTCGCGATCTCGAAAAACTGGACCGCGAGGGCCTAGCATCCAAGACCTACGGCGGCGCGGTTTCCAAGCACACCGCAACGCTGGATCTGCCTTATAAGATCCGCATCGGTGTCAACGTAGAGGAAAAGCAGAGGATCGCGGATACCGTCGCGGCTATGATCGAGGACGGAGAACGCATTATGATCGACTCCAGCTCGACCGCTATTTATATCATAAAAAAATTAAAAGAAAAGAAAAACCTCACCGTTATCACCAATTCGGTCGTGATTTTGCTCGAATTGGCTGATAAATCCGATTGGAAGGTGCTCTCCACGGGTGGAAACCTCAAGGAGGGGGCACTGTCGCTTACAGGCTCTTCGGCGGAGAAGATGATCCGTTCCTATCACGTGGATACGGCGATCTGCTCCTGCAAGGGTGTGGACAGTGAGATCGGCGTGACTGATTCCAATGAGCAGGACTCTTTGATCAAGCAGGCAATGTTTGCATCCGCAGAGCGTAGGATTTTGGCGGCGGATACGCAAAAGCTTGGCAAAAAATCCTTTGTCCGCGTTTGCGAGCTTGGAGAGATCGACGCACTTGTCACCGATCAGAGAGTGAATGACGAATGGGTAGAGCTTTGCAGACAAAACGGAGTGGAAAATCTTTATCAATAATTCGCGATCGCCCAAAACAGATCGCTTAATGTAAAAAGGGAGAAAAGAACATGGCAAATTATACCGAATCCCAAATCAGACAGATCGTAGCGAATGTCATCAAGGAGGTTGGCGCCGATGCAAAGAAGGCTGACGGCTACACCTCTACATCATATAAAGGAAGAAAGCTGATCGGAATTTACTCCGACATGAACGAGGCGATTGAGGCTGCAGATCGCGGCTATCGCGCAGTTCGTGCCATGACGGTCGAGCAGAGAGAGAAGATCATCACCGAGATCCGCCGCCTCACCCGTGAGGAAGCACAGATCATGGCAGAGATCGGCGTTGCGGAGACTGGCATGGGCAGAGTCGATCACAAGAGACTCAAGCACATTCTCGTAGCGGACAAGACCCCCGGAACCGAGGACATCACCTCGGTCGCAAAGACGGGCGACAATGGACTGACCCTGATCGAGATGGCACCCTTTGGTGTCGTCGGTGCGATCACGCCCAGCACAAACCCCTCCGAGACAGTTATTTGTAACTCGATGGGAATGATCGCGGCAGGCAACGGTGTTGTATTCAACCCCCATCCCAACGCGATCTGCACCTCCAACTATGCGGTAGACCTTGTCAACCGTGCGTGCGCAGCAATGGGCGGTCCCGAGGTTCTGGTCTGCTCCATGGATAAGCCCACGCTTGAGAGCGCTGCGATCATGCAGTCTCATCCGAAGGTACGCCTCCTTGTCTGCACGGGTGGTCCCGGCGTTGTCAAGGCAGTGCTGTCCTCGGGTAAGAAGGCGATCGGTGCAGGTGCGGGCAATCCTCCCGTTATCGTTGACGATACCGCAGATATCAAGAAGGCTGGCCGCGACATCATCGACGGTTGTACCTTCGATAACAACCTCCCCTGCATTGCAGAGAAGGAGGTATTCGCGTTCCGCAACATCGCGGATCAGCTCATCGCGGAGATGAAAAAGAACGGCGCGTATCTCATCACTAAGGCGCAGGCAGATCAGCTTCTGCCCATCGTCCTCAATGAGAAGACTAACAAGGCAGGCAAGACGGTCAAGGTCGTCAGCCGTGATTGCGTTGGACGTGACGCAGACGTTCTGCTTGCAAAGATCGGCATTAAGGTCGGCAAGGAGATCAGATGCATCATTTGTGAGACCGATTTCAACCATGATTTCGTTCAGCACGAGCTTATGATGCCCATTCTGCCCATCGTTCGCGTCGATAACATCGAGCAGGCGATCGACCTGGCAGTCAAGGCAGAGCACGGCAACCGCCACACCGCGCACATGCACTCCAAGAATATCGACCATCTGTCGGCATTTGCGCGTGCGGTTGAGACCACCATTTTTGTCAAGAACGCTCCTTCCTATGCGGGCATCGGCTTTGGCGGCGAGGGTCACACCACCTTCACCATCGCAGGTCCCACGGGTGAGGGCATCACCTCTGCAAAGAGCTTTACCAGACAGCGCCGTTGCGTAATGGCTGATAGTTTCCGTATCATTTGACGGAGGAGGATCGAACATGAAATACAGTGAATCCGAAATTATGGCGATCGTCGGCAAGATTGTCGAGAACGTCAAAAAGGAGGGCGCATCCTGCGACGGAGCAAGCGTTCCCGTAGGTGTTTCAAACCGTCATATCCATCTTACCCGTGAGCACGTAGAGATCTTGTTTGGCAAGGGCTATGAGCTGACTAAGATCAAGGATCTTTCTCAGCCCGGCCAGTATGCTTGCAAGGAAACGCTTACCATCATCGGTCCCTCTATGAGAGCGATCGAGGGCGTGCGTGTGCTCGGTCCCGAGAGAAAGGCATCCCAGGTAGAGATCTCCCGCACAGATAGCTTTACCCTCAAGGTCAAGCCCCCCGTGCGCGAGTCGGGTGATATCAAGGGGTCTGCACCTATCACCATCATCGGCCCCAAGGGCATCGTAACGCTCCCCGAGGGCTGTATCATTGCAAACCGTCACATTCATATGAGCCTTGACGAGGCGGCAAGATACAACGTGACCGACGGCGAGTACGTAGACGTTCTGCTTTGCGGCGAGCGCAAGAGTATGTTCTATGACGTACAGGTCCGCGCGCACAAGGATTTCCGTCTGGAAATGCACATTGATACCGACGATGCGAATGCCGCAGGCGTTGGCAACGGTGCAAAGGTCAAGCTGATTAAGCGCTGATCACTTTATAAAACACAAAACTCCGTACATACTAAATGTACGGAGTTTTTCTTTTTTGGAGGTTTTTATGAGAGTGCTACACGTCATCAGTGACGAAAATATCGGTGGAGCAGGGGTGCTTTTGACGACACTGCTCGAAACAATGGATCGAGATCGCGTGCAAAGCACGGTGGCATTGCCGTATGGAAGCCTTTTGACCGAGCGGATCAAGGCATTGGGGGTTCCAACAAGACTGTTGAAGTATCCTTGCGATCGATGCTCATTGTCTTCTGTGAAGGAGATCGGTCGCTTGATCCGCACGGAGCGGATCGATATCGTTCATGCCAATGCCGCGATTGCCGCAAGGATCGCAGGGCGGTGGTGCGGTGTGACGGTCGTTCACACGCGTCATTGCTGTTTTCCGCCAAGTGGACTTCTTCGCGTGAGACCGATGCGTGCGATGAGTGGATTTGCAAATCGATTCCTCTCGGATCGAGTGATTGCAACTGCGGAGGCGGCGGCAGAAAATTTGCGACTGTTGGGGATCCCAAATGAAAAAATCGAGTTGATTATCAACGGATCAAAGCCGATTCGTACGGTTTCAGATGTGGAACTTGATGCGCTTCGCAAAAAATTGGGGCTTACCAAGGAGGATTTTTGCGTTGGGATCTGCGCAAGATTGGAGGAATATAAGGGACACGATACCTTTTTGTGCGCGGCAAAGCAGGTTTTGAAGCAAAAAAACGCAAAAAATATCCGCTTTCTAATTGTCGGAGACGGTTCCATGCGTGAAACTCTCGAAAGGCAGGTGCGGGACGAGAAATTGGAGCATGAGGTTATTTTTACAGGCTTTGTTGCGGATATGGCACCGATCTACCGATTGCTGGATCTCAACGTCAATTGCTCGCGCGGTACCGAAACCTCATGCCTGGCACTCTCCGAGGGGATGAGCGCAAGCTTGCCGTTCCTTGCAACCGACTATGGCGGAAATGCCGCTATGGCAGGCGAGAGCGCGGCGGGGATCCTTTATCCCGTAAACGATTTTGTGCGGCTTGCCGAGCTGATCTTCAAAATTGCTGCCGATCCTGCGCTGCACGCGCGTATGCGCTCTGCCGCACGTGCAAGATACGAACAAAAATATACCGCCGAGGAGATGAGCGCGCATCTCACGGCGGTATATGAGGAGCTGATGAGGCTCAAAGGTGCAAAATGACGGTTGCCACGGTAAAGTAGATCACAAGCGTAACGGTGTCAACGATGGTCGTAATAAACGGACTCGCCATGACCGCAGGGTCAAGTCCCAATCGCTTGGTTGCAATGGGGAGGAGCGCACCGACGATCTTTGCGATCACGATGCCGAAAAACACCGTGATACTGATGACGAGCGCGATCGTGAGATTGTTTTGCACAGCTCCGCTTGCCAGCACGGTCGTGCCTTGAAAACGGAAGTCGATCGCCATGACCTTGAGGAAGGTTGCCGCCGCAAGGGTGATGCCGCTAAGGACAGATACAGCAAATTCCTTAAAGAGAACACGGAATACGTCTCGCATTTCGATCTCTCCGAGCGACAGTCCGCGAACAACGGTGACCGAGGATTGACTTCCTGCATTTCCGCCCGTATTCATGAGCATGGGAACGAACGCGGTCAGGATCGCGTAAGTGCCGATCGCCGCCTCGTAGTGCGTGATGATGGTGCTGGTGAAGGTAGCGGTGAGCATGAGGAGAAGGAGCCACGGCGTGCGTTTTTTCCAGGTCTCCCAAACGCCCGTTTTCATGTAGGGCTTGTCGGTAGGGAGGATTGCCGCCATTTTTTCAATGTCCTCGGTCGCCTCGTCTTCCAAGACCTCCAAGGCATCGTCGACGGTAACAAGACCGACAAGGCGACGCTCCTTATCGGTAATGGGGAGGGCGAGCAGACCGTAGCGGGAGATGGTGTTAGCAACTGTTTCGCGGTCATCATGCGTGTATGCGAAAATAACGTTTTCCTCCATAATATCCGCGATTCGATCCTCGGGCTCTGCAAACAAAAGCCTTTTGAGCGGAACGACTCCCTCAAGGATGCGCGAGTGATCGGTGACGTACGCAACGTAAACGGTCTCCTTGTCAAGACCGATCTTTCGGATGCGTGCGATCGCCGCCTCGCAGGTCATTTCCTTTTTGAGGTCGATATATTCACTTGTCATAATGCTTCCCGCGCTATCCTCGGGGTAGGAGAGGAAGCGATTGATCTCCGCGCGCGTTTCCGGCGTTGCGTTTTTCATGATGCGCTTGACCATGCCGGCGGGCATTTCTTCGAGCATATCCACCACGTCGTCGGTATAGAGCTCCTCGAGCATATCAGTGATCTCTCGGTCACTCATCGCGCTGATCAAAGACTCTTGCAGGTCCGCGTCCAATTCGGCAAAGATCGCGGATGCGGGATCCTTTTTGAGCATACGAAAGATAAGAGGAAGCTTATCGGAGGGCAGATGCGATAAAAAATCTGCCGCGTCCACGGGATTGAGCTCGTCGAGCTGATTCATCAGTGCCGCATACTGTCGACCCTCAAAAAGCTCCAAAAGCTCTTCAAAATTTACGAACGCGTTGTTTTCGGTCATATCGGTCTACCTCCTTGGTTATAAAATGTACGGAGAACCCTCGCTTGGGTTCTCCGTAGCAGTGATTACGTGGGATCAGTTTGCGAGTTTATTGAATGCCGCCTCATAGGACTTCAGCTTTGCAACCGCATCCGCTTCGTTTTCCGCAAGGAGCATATAGTAGAATTTGATCTTCGGCTCGGTTCCCGAGGGACGCGCGACGATGACGTCGTTGTTGACGAGCTTGTAGTAGAGGACGTTCGACTTGGGAAGCCCCGTGGGGGTAACGACACCGTTCTCGGTGATGGTCTCAAGCAGATAGTCGCCAATGAGCTTGACCGCAACGCCTGCGAATTCTGCGGGCGGATTGTTGCGGAGCGAATCCATAAGAGCTGCCATCTTTGCAGCCCCCTCAAGTCCCTCCATGTAGAGCTCCTGCGTGGATTCATAGCAGTAGCCGTACTTCACGTAGAGCGCACGGAGCGCATCGGAGAGGGTCATGCCCTTTGCCTTGTAGAACGCGGTCATCTCACAGATGAGCATGGAGGCGACAACGGAATCCTTGTCGCGTGCGTAGGTGCCCTTGAGATAGCCGTAGCTTTCCTCAAAGCCGAAGAGGAAGGAGCCGTCTTGGGTCTTTTCGTAGTTCTTGATGACCTCACCGATGAATTTGAAGCCCGTGAGCACGTTGTGGATCTTAACACCGTTTGCCTCGCAGATCTTTGCGGAGAGCTCGGAGGTAACGATGGTCTTGACAACGTAGGGGTTGAAGGGCATGGTGTTGGTCTCTTTGTATGCCGTGATGATATAATCGACAAGCAGAGCACCCATCTGGTTACCCGTGATGGTGGTAAAGGAGCCGTCAGGTGTTCTGGTCATTACACCAACGCGGTCTGCATCGGGGTCGGTCGCAACGACGAGATCCGAGCCGACCTTGTTTGCAATCTCAATACCGAGATTGAAAACGTCGGGATATTCGGGGTTGGGCTTCTTGACGGTGGGGAAGTTGCCGTCGATGACCATCTGCTCATCGACCGTGTAGAGATGCTTGAGACCGATGCGCTTCATGATCTCGGGAACCATCTTGTGACCCGCGCCGTGGAGAGGCGTGTAGACGATCTTGAGCTCATCCGCAACAGCCTTTACCGCATCGGGGTTGACAGCCTGCGCCTGTACAGCGGCAAGATATTTTTCATCGATCTCCGCGCCGATCATTACGATCGAGCCGTTTGCGATCGCCGCATCAAAATCGGTGGTCTTGATATCCGTGAAGATATCAAGCTTTGCAATCTCTGCGGAAACGGTATCTGCATGCTCGGGGGGAAGCTGTGCGCCGTCCTCCCAATATGCCTTGTAGCCATTGTATTCCTTCGGGTTGTGAGACGCGGTGATGTTGATACCCGCAACGCAGCCCAGCTCACGGAGTGCAAAGGAGAGCTCGGGGGTGGGGCGGAGGGCATCAAAGAGATATGCCTTGACACCGTTTGCGGCGAGCACGCAGGCTGCGGTTTTTGCAAATGCCTCGGAATTGTTGCGGCTGTCGTATGCGATCGCGACACCGTCTGCGGCTCTGCCCTCGTTAAGGATCAGGCACGCAAGTCCCTGCGTTGCGTGCGCAACGGTGTGGCGGTTCATAGCGTTCATACCGGTTTTCATGGTTCCACGGAGACCTGCGGTACCAAAGGAGAGTCCCTTTGTAAAGCGAAGTTCAATCTCGGTCTGATCGTTTGCAATGCCTTGCAGCTCTGCCTTTTCATCAGCGGAAAGAGCGGGGGATTGGAGCCATTTTTCATAGTTTTTCATGTAATTACTCATAGTTTGACCTCATCCTTTATATATTTGTTTATTCATTTCAAATTTATGATATGTTAATTCTCGGCAAGATATTCACGCAGAGCGGTTGCGAGCTGGTCGGGGCAGGAGGTGCTCTTGAAGCCGCAACGGATGCCGCCGAGACGGTCGATCGCCTCCTCGACACTCATGCCGCGGATCAATGCCGCAACGCCTTGGGTGTTGCCTGCGCATCCGCCGTGAAAAACGACCTTTTCGATGATTCCGTTCTCAATTTCAAAATCGATGGAGCGGGAGCATACGCCGCGTGTCTGATAGGTGTAGTGTGCCATAATGTTTCTCCATTCTGCCGCGTGGCGGCGAATTGTTATTTTTTGTTTGACTGTAAATGCGGATAGATCCCCACGACCGTGTGCTGCGGAACATCCATTGCAAGATAGAGCAGGAAGGTCGAAAGAGAGGGGGAAGCCTTGAAAACGGCGTGCAGAACCGTTTCCGATTCCAAGGGGATCGATGCAAGCTTGCAAAGTCCAAGCCTGCATAGCTCTGCGGCGAGCAAAGCGTGTGAGAGCGTCGCACCGTCGGCTTGCAAAAGTGCGATCTCCAAGTAGCAACCGTCCCTTGTGGGGTGTGCGGTGATCTGCTTGGAAAGAAGCGCAAAGCACGTACACTTCGTAGCATCCGTTCCGCTGACCTCGCAGGTTGCCGCGATCTTAAGACCGAAGCGATCGATCAGCTTGGTAAAGCTGATCAGCCGTCCCTCGGTGAGATTTTCCAAGGGCAGGATACAGTAGTCGCATACGCCGTTGTAAACGTCCTCACAGGCGGCAACAAAGCTTGCGGTATAGATCGCGCGTGGCTTGCCGAAAAGAGGCGAAAATTGCAAAAACGCCGTATCGGTAAAGGAGCTTTTTTGGTAGGCAACGCGAGGCTCGACTCCAAGGATCCCTTCTGCACTGTCTCCATACAAATCCGCGCGGAGAATCCTTGCAAGCTCGTCACAGAGCAGGAGCCGCTGTTCTGCCGCGTGTACTGTGTTTATGCGCGAGAGGATCTCACGGCTCGATGGAAGATGGGGGGGAAGAGGAGACTTGGGCGGCGCGAGATCGGGGAGTGCCGAGATCAGCTCTGCCGTGTCCCCCTGGCTCTCCGCCAATTCGCGAGCCAGCTCCGCAAGATGTGCCAATTCCTGCTCAAAGGCGGAAATGTGCCGCGCCGAGACCTCGTTCAGATTTGAGAGAATGATATCCTCGGGCGAATACGCGCGGAATTGCTCCATATCAAATCATGCCGAGAACGCCGTAGCTGTCCGTGAGGAACTTTTGCAGCTCGTCCGCGGTCAGCTTTCTTTGCGAGAGCAATGCCAATTGATAGAGATAGGAGGCAGTCGTCTCCTTTTTGCCGTCCTCCATCTCCGAGAGCTTCTTGATCAGAGCGGATGCGGTGTTGACCGTCAGCGTTGCCTCGGTGGGATAAGCGGGGAAGGACATACCGCCCATGGAATAGAGCTTCATCATCTCCTCCATTCGGCGGGATTGCTCGGAAATGGTCAAAAGCACAGGAACGCTTTCGTCCTTGAGTGCCGCAAAGGAGACCTTGAGCTCATTGTTGCCCGATACCTTGCGGAAGAGCTCCTCGAGCGACTTATCCTCGACCGCGACCTCGTCACTGCGCAAAGCACCTGCCACGTCGGCATCGATGCGAACGTATTTGACGTCGGGGGTGTACATTTCGAGGGTGGAGAGATATTGCGTGTCGAGCTGCTTGTCAAAGATCGCAACGTCGATCTTCTGTGCCGCGAACATCGAGACGTACTGTGCCTGCGCCGCCATATCGGAGGTGTAGTAAACGGTATTCTCGTGCTTGTCCTTTGCCTTTTCGAGGTAATCCTTGGAGGTGGTATAAGAGCCGTCGGTCAGCTCGATGAGCAGGGACTCCTTGACGCGGTCGTAGAACTTGCGGTCGCGCATACAAGCGTATTCCACAAACGTGCGAATGTCGTTCCATACCTTTTCATACTCGTCGCGCGCGACGTTACAGAGGCTATTGAGCTTATCCGCAACCTTTTTAACAATATGCGCGGAGATCTTGGAAACGTAGGTGTTGTTTTGCAGGTAGCTGCGCGAGACGTTGAGGGGAAGCTCGGGGCAATCCAACACGCCCTTGAGCATGAGCAGATACTCGGGAATGACCTCCTTGATGTTGTCTGCCACGAATACCTGATTGTAATACAGCTTGACCTGACCCTCAATGGATTCATACTCGTTGGTCAGCTTGGGGAAATAGAGAATACCGCGGAAATTGAGCGGATAATCTGCGTTGATGTGGATCCAGAAAAGGGGCTCGCGGAAGTCACGGAAGACCTTTTTGTAGAATTCCTTGTATTCCTCCTCGGTGCAATCGGAGGGATTTTTGAGCCAGAGCGGCGTAGTATCGTTGATGGGCGCGGGCTCCTTCGCGTCCTCGCCATCCTTCTTTTCGTCCGCATCGTCTGCGGCGGAGAAGTAGATGTCTACGGGCATGAATGCGCAGTATTTATCGAGAATATCCTCGATCTTTGCCTTTTCAAGGTATGCGGATTCCTCCTCGGAGATGTGCATGACGACCGTGGTTCCGTGTCCGTCGCGCTCGCCCGCCTCGCTTTCAAAGGTACCCTCCGCCGTGCAGGTCCAATGGATCGCGGGGGTGCCCGTGTAGGATTTGGTAATGACCTCTACCGTATCGCTTACCATGAACGAGGAATAGAAGCCGAGACCAAAGTGCCCGATGATGCCGTTGTTTTTGTTTTCACCCTCGTACTTTTCGACAAATTCCAAAGCGCCCGAGAGCGCGATCTGACAGATATAGCGATCCAATTCATCCGCGGTCATACCGATGCCGTTATCCGAGACCGAGAGCGTACCCGCCTCTTTGTCCAATACGACCTCAATGCGATAGCTTTCGTCACCTGCATCGTACTGACCGAGAGAGGCGAGGCGGCGCAGCTTTGTGACCGCATCGGATGCGTTGGAGACGATCTCACGCAAAAAGATATCCTTTTCGGAATAAAGCCATTTTTTGATAACAGGGAAGATGTGCGCTGTTTCAACGGAGATTTCGCCCCGCTTCATTTGTTTTTCGTTGTCCATTACAGAGGACCTCCTTTGGGGTTATTGGTTTGCTTCCGCTTGATCTGCGGAGAATTCGGATGCATCGACGGTTGCGGCGATTGCTGCCTCTTCGGCGGCAAATTGCGCCAGTGCCTCGTCGGAGAATTCCGAGAAGATGTTGTATTTGCAGGCAAGGTTGTAGGTATCGAGCTGTAGCTTTTCCAAGCGTGTCAGGTCACCCACACCGCCGTCCGCAAGGCTCTCCTGCTTGAGGCGAAGCATCTTGCGCTCGTATCTCTTGAAGAGCTTGCCTCGCTTTTTTTTCTTTTCTCCGTCCTCACCGGCGTAATAATCCGAGTGGGCGGAGGGTCTGCCCTTGGCGCGCAAACGCTTTTCGAAATAGCTGTCGGAAAGCTCGAGGATGGTTGCGAAGAGCGGAACGCCGAG
>JAFTJB010000018.1 GCA_017456625.1 Clostridia bacterium | reverse complement strand
GTGAGCCCTACATCACGGCAAACCACCGCCTCCTTCTGGAGCGCACGGATGCCGTTCTCTCGGGTCTTGACGTGCTGATGCACGCATTGGGCGCCAAGGAAGGCATTCTCGCGGTCGAGGACAACAAGCCCGACGCGATCAAGCTCCTTGAGGAGAAGCTCGCGGGCAGCGACAAGCCCTACCGCGTTTGCACCATGAAGACCAAATATCCGCAGGGTGACGAGCGACAGATCGTTTACGCGATCCTGCACCGTGAGATCCCCGCAGGCAAGCTCCCCGCAGACGTCGGCTGTATGATCGTCAACGCGGAGACCTCTGCCGCCGTTTCGCGTGCCTTCTACCGCGGTCTGCCCCTGGTCAGCCGTATCGTGACGGTCACGGGCGACTGCGTGAAGGATCCGCAAAACGTGCGCGCGCCTCTCGGTGCCGCATTCAGCGAGCTGATCGCCTTCTGCGGCGGGCTCACCAAAACGCCCAAGAAGCTGATCTCGGGCGGTCCTATGATGGGACAGGCACAGTGGGACTACCACGCGCCCGTTACCAAGGGAACCTCCGCGATCCTCGCCTTCTCCGAGGAATATGACAAGATCAATGCCGAGCACAGTGCCTGCATCCACTGCGGCATGTGCGTGGGTCATTGCCCGATGCACCTCATGCCCAACTACCTCGCGCAATACGCAATGGAACGCAAATACGACGAGGCGGCGAAAATGGACATCATGAGCTGTGTGGAATGCGGAACCTGCTCGCACAACTGCCCCGCAGGCGTACAGATCGTACAAAACATCCGCATCGCCAAGGCAACCCTCCGCACGAAGAAATAACGCCGCTTTTTGCCTCGGCAAAAAGCCACCTTAATTCTTCATTAATTCTTCATTATTCATCATTCATTACTGTTGAAAGGTACGGTATCCGCAATGGATCAAAAGCAAATGATGACGGCAGAGCCTCCGAAGCTCCTCACCGTCTCCCCCTCCCCACACGCGCGGCGCGGTGTGACCACGGCATCGATCATGAAAGAGGTCATGATCGCGCTTCTCCCCGCAACGGTCTGGGGAATCTACATATTCGGACTTCCCGCGGCGATCGTGGTACTGACCTCGGTGCTCGCCTGCGTGCTTTTTGAGGCGCTGACACAGATCATCCTGCGCCGCCCCGTCACGATCTCGGATTGCTCGGCGGCGGTCACGGGTCTGCTCCTCGCGCTCAATCTCCCCGCCTCGGTGCCGATCTACGTGCCCATCGTCGGCTCGGCGTTTGCCATTATCGTGGTCAAGCAGCTATTCGGCGGGCTTGGAAAGAACATTATGAACCCCGCGCTCGCGGCGCGCGTCTTCCTCATGCTCACCTGGGCTGACAAGATGACCGCCTTCCCCGCGGCATACGACCGAGGCTTTGATGCGGTCGCATCGGCAACTTCGCTCGAATCACTCAAAACGGGGGCGATGGCGGAGGGCACCTCTCTCCTCGATCTCTTCCTCGGCAAAACGGGGGGATGCATCGGTGAGATCTCGGTGCTCATGCTCCTCGTCGGCGGTGTCTATCTAATGATCCGCAAGATCATCACCTGGCACATCCCCGTGGCGTTCATCGGCACGGTCGCGATCGTGACCTTCCTCTTCCCCATCGGCGGCGCGGACCGTCTGACCTTCATGACGGCATCGCTCTGCACGGGCGGACTGATGATCGGCGCGTTCTTTATGGCGACCGACTACGTCACCTCTCCCGTGACCGCGGTGGGACGCTTGATCTACGGCGTGGGCTGCGGACTTTTGGTCATTCTGCTCCGCTACTTCGGCAGCTACCCCGAGGGCGTTTCCTTTGCGATCCTGATCATGAACGCATTGGTATGGTACCTCGATATGTTCACAAAGCCGCGCGTATTCGGCAAATCGCGCAAGAAAAAGCAGGCTTGAGAGGAGGATCGATATGGAAAAAGCAAAGAACAATCCTTGGCAGATCGCCGTTATCGGTCTCAAGCTCCTGCTCATCTGCGCCATCGTCGCGGGCGTTGTCGCGCTCGTTTACACGGTGACCGCCGATGCGTACGCAAAAAATATGGAAGCGGAAAAGCGCACCGCCATTGAGGGCATCTTCCACGCGGGGGTCAATCCCGTGGACGTGCAGGGCGAGGTCGGCTCGGAATTCCCCGTCTACCGCGTTGAGGAAAACGGCGCGGTGCTGGGCTATTGTGTAGAGATCACCACCGCAGGCTACGGCGGCGATATTCAGATGATGGTAGGCTACAACAGAGACGGCTCCATCCTCGGCATCCAAATCGTCAGCCACAGCGAGACCCCGGGGCTGGGCGATAAGATCACGGGAGACGCGTTCCGCTCCCAATACGTGGGTCAGAGCGGTCAATTGGCACTCGGGGATCACATCGATGCCATCAGCGGCGCGACCTACTCCTCACGCTACGTGACCGAGGGTGTCAACAAGGCATCCGCCGTCGTAGCGAAATGCATTGCAAAGGAGGCAACCGAATGAAGGGCTTTCTCAAACAGTTAAAGGAAGGAATTCTGGACAACAATCCCGTCCTCGTTCAGCTCCTCGGTATGTGTCCCACCCTCGCAACCACCACGCTCGTGGAGAACGCATTCGGCATGGGACTTGCGGCGACCGCCGTGCTCATCTGCTCCAACCTCTTTATCTCTCTGCTCCGTAAATTCATCCCCTCGCAGGTCCGCATCGCGGCTTACATCGTCATCATCTCAGGCTTCGTGACCGCGGTCGAGCTGCTCATGCGCGCGTATTTCTACTCGCTCTATCAGGCACTCGGTCTCTTCATCCCGCTCATCGTCGTCAACTGCATCATCCTTGCCCGCGCGGAGGCTTACGCTTCAAAAAACAAGCCTCTCCCCAGCGTGATCGACGGCGTTGCAATGGGTCTTGGCTTTACCTTCGCCCTGGTGCTGATCGCATCGGTGCGTGAGATCCTCGGCTCGGGCACCTGGCTTGGATTCCAAGTCCTCCCCGACGCATATCCCAAAATGACCTTCTTCGTGCTTCCCGCAGGCGCGTTCATCACGCTCGGCTTCATCATCGCGGCGGTACAGAAGATCCGAAACGGTGCCGCAGAGCGCGCAAGACTGCGTGAGCTCGCGAGCCTCCGTGCCGAATTCCTGGCGCAGAAGAACGAAAAGGCCGAAGAAAAGGAGGAGATGACCGTATGAGCTTTGGAAGCATTCTTTTGATGATGTTCTCGGCAATTCTGGTCGAAAACTTCATCTTCGCAAAATTTTACGGCTGTTGCCCCTTCCTCGGTGTCTCCGAGCATCCCGATACCGCGCTCGGTATGGGTATGGCGGTCACCTTCGTCATGACCGTCTCGGGCGGCGTGACATGGGCGGTCTACGAGTTTTTGCTCGTCCCCGCCAAGCTCGAATACCTCAAGACCGTGGCGTTTATCCTGGTCATTGCGGCGCTCGTTCAGTTCATTGAGATGTTTTTGCGCCGCTTTATCCCCACGCTCTATCAGGCGCTCGGCATCTACCTGCCCCTGATCACCACCAACTGCGCGGTTTTGAGTGCCGCGCTCCTCACCGTGCAGAACGGCTACTCCTTTATCGAGGCGATCTGCTTCGGTCTGGCATCCGCACTCGGCTTTACCCTCGCGATCACCGTATTTGCAGGCGTTCGCTCGCGTATGGCTCACGCAAATCCCCCCGAGGCGTTCAAGGGCTTCCCCTTGACACTCATCGCGGCGGGTCTGCTTGCCATGGCGTTCTCCTGCTTCTCCGGCATCCAATTCTGACAGAGGAGGTACGGTTTGATGATGGAAGTATTACTCCCCATTCTGATCTTTGCCGCGCTCGGCGTGCTGTTTGGCATCGTTCTGGCGATCGCCTCACGCATCTTCGCGGTCAAGACCGACGAAAGGATCCCACAGGTTCAAGAGCTGCTCCCCGGTGCGAACTGCGGCGGCTGCGGCTTTACGGGCTGCGCGGCACTCGCGGAGGCGATCGTGCGCGGCGAGGCAACGCCCAACGCCTGCAACAGCTGCTCGGCGGAAAACATGAAGGCGATCGGTGCCATCATGGGCATCGAGGTCGCGGATAAGGTACCCATGCAGGCACAGGTGCGCTGCTCGGGCAAATGCGGCGTTGCAAAGCTCCAATACCACTACGAGGGCGCGCGCTCCTGCATTGCGGCTGACCGAATGGGCGGCGGAGATAAGCTCTGCGCCTGGGGCTGTATCGGTCTCGGCACCTGCGTGGAGGTCTGCAAATTCGACGCGCTCCATATCGTGGACGGCGTTGCGGTGGTGGATCACACCAAGTGCAGCGGCTGCGGCGCGTGTGTCAATATCTGCCCCAAAAATCTCATTGAGCTGCTCCCCGTCGAGTCCGAATATTACGTCGCCTGCCGCTCCAAGGAGAAGGGCGCTTTGACGAGAAAGCAATGCGATGCGGGCTGCATCGGCTGCGGCATTTGCGCAAAGCTCTGCCCCGAGGGTGCGATCACCGTCACGGATTTCGTGGCGTATATCGATCAGAGCAAGTGCAAAAAATGCGGCATCTGTGCCGAAAAATGTCCCCGCAAGATCATCCGTCACGAAAACGAGGTCTATGACGATCTCATAAACGCGCAAAAAAAGGCATAAAAATGCGTGCTTTGCTACAGTGATTTTGCAAAACCCCTTGCATTTTCACAAAAATTGTTCTATAATGTATTCAATTCCATGAATTATCAATATCAGCTTTGACAGCCCTGCCAAAGCGCACAAGGAGGAAACAAACATGAAAATTTTGGTAGTCAACGCGGGCAGCTCGTCCTTGAAGTATCAGCTTTTTGATATGACCACGGGCGCAGTCCTCGCAAAGGGTATCTGCGAAAAGATCGGCATTGCCGAGGGCAGCGGTAGCATCACCTACAAGCCCGCAAACGGCAATAAGTACGAGAAAGAGACCCCCATTCCCGACCACAACGCGGCTCTCAGCCTCGTGCTCGAGCTCCTCACCGATAAGGAAGTCGGTGTGGTTGCCGACATCTCCGAGATCGAGGCAGTCGGTCACCGCTTTGCACACGGCGGTAAGATCAAGGAGTCCAAGATCCTCGACGACGAGACCCTCGCATACATCGAGTCCATCGTTCCGATCAACCCCCTCCACGGCCCCCCCGCACTCAAGGGTGTTGCCGCTTGTAAGGCTCTGATGCCGAATGTCCCCCAGGTCGGCGTTTTCGATAGCTCCTTCTACGGCAATATGCCCGAGGAGTCCTACGTTTACGCGATCCCCTACGAGTGGACCGAGAAATACAGCATCCGCCGCTACGGCTTCCACGGCACCTCCCACCGCTACGTTTCCCAAGAGGCTGCAAAGCTCGTCGGCAAGCCTCTGAGTGAGCTGAAGATGATCACCTGCCACCTCGGCTCGGGCTCCTCTGTCACCGCTATCAAAAACGGCGTTGCGATCGATACCTCTATGGGCTTCACCCCCCAGGGCGGTCTTCCCATGGGCACTCGTTGCGGCCCCATCGATCCCGCGATCGTGACCTACATGATCGGTCAGGGGCTGAGCGCTGCAGAGGTCGACAACGCGCTCAACAAGAAGTCGGGTCTGATCGGTGTTTCGGGCGTTTCGAGCGATGCCCGTGACGTTTGGGCGGCTGCGGATCAGGGCAACCACCGCGCAAAGCTCGCAATGGACCTCATCGTCCACTATACCAAGCAGCTCATCGGCAGCTATGCCGCAGAGATGAACGGCGTTGACGTCATCGTCTTCACCGCGGGTCTTGGCGAGAACGACGCACGCGTTCGTAACCTCGTCATGACCAACATGGAGTACTTCGGCATCAAGATCAATGAGGAGCTCAACCTCAACGCACCTCGCGGACAGGTCCTCGACCTCACCGCAGAGGGCTCCAAGGTCAAGGTCTTTGTGATCCCGACCGACGAGGAGCTCATGATCGCGAAGGATACCGAGGCACTCGCTACGAAGTGATTGCCTGTTCTCACGCATCATGAAAAAAGAACTGAAGCAAGCGATCAAGATCGCAGTGCTCGGCGTTCTGACGCTGACACTCCTGATCCTGACCGTTCTGGAGCTGCTCCCGGGGAAAACGACCGCGCTTGAGATCAGCGAGACGGTCACCGTCTCCTCTGCCCTCACCGATACCGCAAGCGGCAAATACGAGACCGCGTTTGCGGGACGTCTGTTCAACGATTCGTCCTCGACCGTCACGGTAGACGCGATCAACGTCACGGTGGAAAACGGCACGGGTGAGCGTACCGCTCGCATTCCGCTCGCCGTTCAATTGGCACCGCGTACCGAGTACGTCCTCGCCTATTCCGAGGCGGATACCGCGGCTTACCACACGGTGACCAAGGTCACGGCAGAGGTCTCGGGTGAGGTCTATTCGCTCGCGAACGTGCAAGCCTCCGCCATCGGCGCGGCGGCACTCATTCTGATCGCGTGCCTTCTCATCTGCGGATTTTTCCTCTACCGCGCCATCCTCGTGCGCTACTATATGTATCAGGAAGCAAAGCTCTTGGAGAAGAGATGAAAAGAAGGAGAAGACCTTGGGAGAGGGGGACTTCTTAAAGGAGAAGTCCCCCTCTCCCAAACCCTCTCCCTTCAAGACCTGATCGCAAAAAACGGCAATGGCATCCATTTTGGAAGCCATTGCCGTTTTTGAACCAAGCCCTCGAGGGCTTTGCGGCAACGGCGGCTAAAGCCGCTTTAAACACTCGCTTTTCGTTCGGTGCGAACAGATACCACGATGGCATAGTATACAAGCCTCGTAGGGGCAATCAAATTTTTTATCTGCGAATACAACCCCTCCGTCATTTTCTTGCGAAAATGCCACCTCCCCTTGCACAGGGGCGGCAATTTTGGTGCGGTGCAAACAGATAGCAAGATGATTTTGTTTGTGCAAATTCTGCGGACCGTCGAGGACTGTACAGTGCAGTATGATAGTATACAGGTAGTGCAAGATGATTGTATACAGTTTTGTGATATAATATAGGCAAGAAAATGACC
>JAFTJB010000154.1 GCA_017456625.1 Clostridia bacterium | reverse complement strand
TGCGCCCTTACGCCTTGCCTGCGGCGATTTCTCCTAACCAATTAAATTGACTCGGATAAATCACCGTATGCTTCGTTGTCGGGCGACGCGGTCGGCTCGACGTAGGTCGCTACGCCGTCGCCTTCCTTGCGCCCTTACGCCTTGCCTGCGGCGATTTCTCCTAACCAATTAAATTGACTCGGATAAATCACCGTATGCTTCGTTGTCGGGCGACGCGGTCGGCTCGGCGTAGGTCACTACGCCGTCGCCTTCCTTGCGCCCTTACGCCTCGCTTACGGCATTTCTCCTAATCAATTTTCTCTCGGTTTGACAAGGAAGGAAAATATGATTCATTTAACACTTGACAAATATTTGGATGCGCACGGCATTACGCGCTATGAGTTATCCAAGCGCACGGGGATCCGTTTTCCCATTATCGACCACTATTATAAAAACACCGTCGTGCGTTACGATAGCGACGTGCTTGACCGCATCTGTCAAGCGCTTGACTGTGACGTGCGCGAGCTGATCGCCTATAAGAAGCCCGAGTGAAACGCAAGAAAAAACTCCGCCGAAAGACGGAGTTTTTTCGTTTTGGATATTGCAAAAAGAAAAGGAAAGTGATATACTATAATAGATGAACTATGGAAACAGATCGTAAGAATGTGAAAGGAGAAAATTATGAATATTTGCGTATACGGTGCGTCGAGTCGCGCGATCGATAAAAAATACACGGATGCGGCACACGCGCTTGGTCGGGCGCTTGCTTTGCGCGGACACGGGCTCGTGTTTGGCGGCGGCAACTCGGGCGTGATGGGAGCGACCGCACGCGGTGCGGACACGGTAGAAGGGAATTATATTCTCGGTATCGCCCCCACCTTTTTCAACGTGGACGGCGTGCTTTACGAGGGCTGCAGCGAATTTATTTCTCCCGAGAATATGCGCGTGCGCAAGCGCTTGCTTGAAGAGCACGCGGACGCCTTTGTGATCGCCCCGGGCGGCATCGGCACCTACGACGAATTTTTTGAAATTCTGACCTTAAAGCAGCTTGGCAGGCACAATAAGCCCATTGCCATCCTTGACGTGGACGGCTACTACGAGCCGCTTCTCGCACTCTTGCGCCACACGGTGGCAGGCGAGTTTATGAACGAAACGACGATGCAACTCTTTGCGGTGTTCACCGACGTGGAAGAGCTGCTCGATTACCTTGAAAACTACGACGAGCCGATGCACGAGCTCTCCTTCTTCAAGAAGATTGGCGACAGTATTACGGAAGACGAATAAGGAAAGAGAGAACCATGGCGAAGAAGAAAACCAAAGAAGAATACAACGAGCAAAGCATCCGAATGCTCAAGGGCGCGGACCGCGTGCGCAAGCGCCCTGCGGTCATCTTCGGCTCGGACGGACTTGAGGGGTGTCAGCATACCTTCCTTGAGATCCTTGCGAACTCCGTCGACGAGGCGCGCGAGGGCTTTGGCGATAAGATCCTCGTCACCGTGCGCAAAAACCACGAGATCTCGGTCGAGGACTTCGGGCGCGGTGTGCCGCTCGGCTACAACGAAACGGAAAACCGCTATAACTGGGAGCTCATCTTCTGTGAGCTCTACGCGGGCGGTAAATACGACAACAACGAGGACGGCGGTGCTTACGAGTATTCGCTGGGCTTAAACGGTCTTGGCGCTTGCGCGACGCAGTATTCCTCCGAATATATGCACGTGGCGTCCTACAACGGCAAGCAGGTCTCCGAGATCCACTTCAAAAAGGGCGAAGTGGACGGAGAGCTTTCCGTGCGCGACCTCGAGCGCACGGACAAAAAGAAAACGGGTACGGTCATCACCTGGAAGCCCGACCTCGAGGTCTTTACCGACATCCGCATTCCCCGCGAGTTCTTTGAAGCCACGCTCCGCCGTCAGGCGGTCGTCAACGGCGGCATTCACTTCCTGCTTGCCTACGAGGGCGAGGAGGGCGTAGAGCATAGCGAATACTTCTATGAGAACGGTATCGCCGCCTACATCGCGGAGATCACCGAGGGCAACGCCCTGACCGAGCCCGTCGTGTGGAGTATGGAAACGCGCGGACGCGATCGCGAGGACAAGCCCGAGTATAAGCTCAAGGCGCAGATCGCCTTCTGCTGCTCCAAGACCACCAATACCACCTAGTATTACCACAACTCAAGCTACCTTGAATACGGCGGCGCCCCCGACAAGGCGGTGCGCACCGCCTTCGTCTATACGGTGGATAAATTCCTCAAGGGGCAGGGAAAATACAATAAGAACGAGGACAAGATCACCTTTGCCGACGTCGCGGAAAATCTCGTCGTCATCGTCAACAGCTCCTCGACGCAAACCTCCTACGAGAACCAGACGAAAAAGGCGATCAACAACGTCTTTATCGCCCGTGCGCTCACCGATTACCTCAAAACACAGCTTGAGATCTATTTCACCGAGAACCCCACCGCGGCAACCACCTTCTGCACGCAGGTGCTCATTTCCAAGCGCAGCCGTGAGAAGGCAAACGAGATCAAGATCGACACGGCGCACTTGCTCTCCAAGGGCAATACCGACCTTGCAAGAAGCGTGGAAAAGTTCGTCCCCTGCCGCAGCAAGGACAAGAGCGTGCGCGAGCTTTACATCGTAGAGGGTGACTCGGCAATGACCTCCTGTAAGCTTGGGCGCGACGCCGAATTTCAAGCCATCATCCCCGTGCGCGGTAAAACGCTCAACTGCTTAAAGAGCAGCTATGCGCGCATCTTCGAGAGCCCCATCATCACCGACCTGTTGCGCGTCATCGGATGCGGCGTGGAGATCCACGCGGGCAAGGGTGAAAAAACGGGCGGCGGCAAGACCAAAAGCGAGCTCGGCAACTTTGATTTCGAGCGCCTTGGATGGAGCAAGATCATCATTTGTACCGATGCCGACGAGGACGGCTTCCAGATCCGCACCCTGATCCTCACCCTCTTCTACCGTCTGCTTCCCACGCTCATTGAGCGTGGCAAGATTTTTATCGCAGAGTCGCCCCTCTTTGAGATCACCACCAAGGACGAAACCTTCTTCGCCTACAACGAAGCGGAAAAGGCGGAGATCCTTGCGAAGCTGGGGGACAAAAAATACACCCTCCAGCGCAGTAAGGGACTTGGTGAGAATGAGCCCGATATGATGTGGCAAACCACGATGTGTCCCGCCACGCGCCGCCTCATCGCCGTCAGTCCGACGGATGCCGAGGCAACTGCCGTGATGTTTGAAACCCTGCTCGGTGACGCCATCGACGACCGCAAGCGCTTTATCACCGAGAACGCCCATCGCTATGCGAAGGACGCCGATGTCTGATTACAAAATACCAAAGTATAGAAAGGCAAAAACAAATGAACGCTTTACAGAAAAATCCCGCATTCGCGGGCGTAAAAGGACCCCTGCTTACCATCGTGATGGACGGTGTCGGACTTGCCCCCGACACGGGCGCAAACGCCGTTCGTGCGGCACACACCCCCACCCTTGACCGCCTGCTCGCCACCTATCCGATGATCCCTCTGCGCGCACACGGTACGGCAGTCGGACTTCCCTCGGACGACGATATGGGCAACTCCGAGGTCGGACACAACGCTCTTGGCGCAGGTCAGGTCTTTGCCCAGGGCGCAAAGCTCGTATCCAACTCCATCGAGAGCGGCAAGATGTTCGCCTCCGCCGCTTGGCGTGAGATTTTGGACGGCTGCCGTGGCGGCACGCTCCACTGTATCGGACTGTTCTCGGACGGTAACGTTCACTCCCACATCGACCACTTAAAGGCAATGCTCACCCACGCCAAGGAGGACGGCGTGCGCCGCGTGCGCGTGCATATCCTCATCGACGGCAGAGACGTCGGTGAAACCTCCGCGCTCGAATATATCCGCCCCTTTGAAGCGTTCCTCGATACCCTTCGCTCGGATGACTACGATATTATGATCGCATCGGGCGGCGGCAGAATGCAGATCACGATGGACCGTTACGAAGCCAACTGGAAGATGGTAGAGGACGGCTGGCACACCCACGTGCTTGGAGAGGGAAGGACCTTTGCCTCCGCCGAGGAAGCCGTGCTTGCCTACCGCGAGGAGCTGAAGGTCATCGACCAGGATCTGCCCCCCTTCGTCATCGCCCGTGACGGTAAGCCCGTCGGCACCGTCGAGGACGGCGACAGCGTCGTCTTCTTCAACTTCCGCGGCGACCGCGCCATCGAGATCTCCAAGACCTTCGAGGCGGGTGCAGACTTCGATAAGTTCGACCGCGTTCGCGTTCCCAAGGTCACCTACGCAGGTATGCTTGAATACGACGGCGACGCGCACATCCCCTCCCGCTACCTCGTTTCTCCCCCCGAGATCACCGCAACCTCGGGCGAATACTTCTGCGCCACGGGCATCACGCAGTACGCCATTTCCGAAACGCAGAAATACGGTCACGTGACCTACTTCTGGAACGGCAACCGCTCGGGCAAGTTCTCCGAAAGCCTCGAAACCTACGTGGAGATCCCCTCCGACGTCGTTCCCTTTGAACAGCGCCCCTGGATGAAGTGCGCCGAGATCACCGACGCCCTCATCGAAGCGCTTCGCTCGGGCAAGTACCGCTATCTGCGCGTCAACTTCCCCAACGGCGATATGGTGGGTCACACGGGCAACTTCCTTGCCACCGAGTGCAGTATGGAAGCGCTTGACCTTTGCCTTGCCCGCATCCTCGCCGTCGTTGACGAGCTTGAGGGTGCCGCTATCATCACCGCCGACCACGGCAACGCCGACGAGATGGCAGAGCTCGACAAGAAGACGGGCGCGCCCAAGCTCGGTAAGGACGGCAGTATGAAGGCAAAGACCAGCCACACGCTCAACCCCGTCCCCTGCATCGTTTACGACAACTTCACCGCCGACGCCTACACCGTCAAGGACGCAAAGCCCTCCTTTGGACTTTCCAATATCGCCGCTACCACGGCGCTCCTTCTCGGTTATGTGCCTGCGCCTGAATGGGACGAAGCATTGATCGAAACCAAGTAATCTCAAAGATCGAAACCAAGTAATCTCGCGGCATATTTCGGCATAACCGCAAAGAAAAAAGGATGGAAGCCTTTGTCTGCTATCCTTAGCGGAGAAATCGTGTCGGCGTATAAGCGGAAGGCGTTTTGCCTTCCGCTTTTCGCTTTGCTTTAGACTATTTCTGCTTGTTCTGCTTCGAGAAGTTCCTCTCTGAAGTTCATCGTAATAAAATTCGTATCTGCATAAGGTTGAAATGTGAAGTGGATTATAATCGGGTTGCCTGCGGTACGGGAGTATTTCTCCGTTTTCTCAAAGACTTGAATCTTACGAATAAATACTCGGAGCAGTTCGGGCGTGAGCTTCTCCATCTTAACATATGCCTTGGCTTGTTCGATAAATTCTCGGATGCACACCTCTCGCATATCCATTTCATTCATCTTCTTGGTGATGGATGCAAGCTCTTGCTTCAGTTCAGCTTGCTCGTTTTCGTAGCCCACCGCCATGGCATCGTAGCGTTCTACGGATATTCTTCCGCACACTCTATCCTCGTATAAGCAACGGATGATATTGTCGAGTTCTTTGATTCGGCTCTCGATCCGCTGCTTTTCTTTTTCTGCCGTTGCATAGAACTGCTTTGCTTCGGCTTCGCCGTTCTCGGTTGCCATCTCGTAAAACTCTTGCGGATTTGCTCTTGCGAATGCAGTCATCTGCCTAAGCTTATGGAGGATGATTTTATCGAGAACCTGTTCACGGATATAATGCGCCGTGCAATGATGACCGCCTTTGGTCTGATATCCACCGCATTGGAAGAAGTTTTTCTCAACCGCAAGGCTTTTGCTTCGATGAAGGTATAGCTTCTGACCGCATTCACCGCAGAAGAGGTAACCTGCGTACTTGTCCATCTCGCCTTGCTGATCGGGACGTTTGCGACCTGCGAAATGCCGTTGCACCGTGTCGAACAGCTTTCGGCTGACGATGGCTTCGTGTGTATCGTGGAAGGTCAGCACTTTGTTGGGGCTGTTCTTTAAGCGTTTTTTGAGCTTATTGGATTTTGAGTAGGTTTGGAAGTTGACCGTATCACCGCAGTACACGGGATTGCCGAGGATATCTCGAATGGTGGATTGCGCCCACAAATACGGCTCTGCCATATTCGGATGCTTGCCTTTCTTGCCGGTTTTCTTGAAGTGATACACCGCAGGGCTTAGTATCTGCTCTTGCTCGAACATAGCGGATATTTTGCGGATGCCTGTTCCGCTTGCGTAAAGCTCGAATAAACGTTTAACGATTGGAGATGCTTCGGGATCGATGATCAGCGCCGGGGCTTCCTTTTGGTTGCCCTTGTATTCGGGATTCTTAAGGTATCCATACGGGATGACCGTACTGATCCTCTCACCACGCTGCCCCTTGGCTCTTTGCACCGCGCGGATTTTCTTGCTCGTATCGGCAGCATAGAAATCGTTGAAATAATTTCGTATGCCTGACATCTCATTTACGCCGTTAGCACTGTCTACGCCATCGTTGATTGCAATAAATCTGACATCGTAGAACGGAAAGGTTATCTCCATAAGTCTGCCTGTTTCAAGGTGATCTCTACCGAGACGGGATTGGTCTTTCACAATTACGATTCCAACCTTGCCGTCTTGAATATCCTTCATCATTTCCACATGGGCGGTCTTGTGAAGTCAACTCCGCTATAGCCGTCATCGACATAGAACTTGCAGTTGCGGAAGCCGTGTTCGTCTGCGTACTTTTGAAGTATGAGCTTTTGGTTGGTGATACTGTTGGATTCTCCTTGGAGCATATCCTCTTGGGAGAGTCGGCAATAGAGGGCGGTTATTAAATTGTTATTGAATTCGGTTGTTTTCATCATTCTTATTCTCCTTTCGAGCGAAGTGTCGCTCTTGAAAATTCAACCGAATAGGACTCAACCACAACATACCAAAAATCTTGCGGAAAGTCCAGCGGTTTTGCGAAATTTCTTTTGAAAATTTTTCTCACTTTTTACCTCCTGAAATAAGGTATTTGATCTTATCGCTCGCCGTATCGGGAGCAGTGTTTTTGTGTTTGTTTCTAATTGGGATGACGGATACCACGGGATATCTCCGTCCGTCTATCTCAATGCATTCGCCCTGATAGATGCACGGGCGGTATTCGTTTTCGGTGTCTTGCGTATTTTCTAAAATTATATTTTGTTCCATAAAAATTCTCCTTGTTTTACATTCCACCCATCACGGGGCCTGATTGTTGTTCTTTCTTCTTTCTGCTCGGTGCGTAGTGTACCGTTGTGCAATCCTCAACATAGGCATCCTCGTCAATGATATTGGTTAGATCAGCGATAAAATAAGCCGTATCGCTTCCCAGACTAAAAGCACTGCCGTCGGTATCAGAGCGATACGGTTGAGTCGCTTCGTATACGCTTTCATCGCTTCCTTCTCCGAAGACATATTCCTCGAAAAGCTCTCGTTCGCTTTCCCAACCTGTTCCGTTACGCTCTGTGCTGCCGTTGTCATCTTGTTCTCGGTGTCCGTTGCCAAGCTCGTCAGCAGTTCCTGAAACTCTGCCGTTTCGTCCCGAAACGCATCCGAATACCTCGTCAGCGTATCGATCTGCTGATCCATAAGACTCGTGAGTTCGTTCTTCGTCGCAAGGCTCGGAAGTGTATCTCGTATCTGCGTGAGCAGTTCGACCTGCGTTTTCTGTAATTCTATCATCGCTTTCCAATGCTCCTCGGTGACCGTTACGCACGGCACGACCTCGGTGGCTTTCTTCATCTGTCTGCGAGCTAATTCCTTCAGCTCGCTCGGTGATCTCGTTCCGTATTCTGAATTCATATTCCATGTTCTCCTTTAAGAATTTTACTTCGTGTAGTTTACTGTCACGGCATTTTCTGCCGTCGGGTGTTGTATAGGTGATGTTCTTACGCTCGTCCGTCCATTTGACCTCGTAGCCTTCGGCTTCCATCAGAGCAATAAAGTGTTCCTTGGAGCGAGCGTATTTCATTGCTTCTTCAATCGTAACGATGAGCTGCATCTTCCAGCTCTCGCCACGGGAAGCGGAGTGATATTCTCGCGCCGACATCTGCTTATTGCTTTTCGCCTTTGGCTCAACGACGGAGAGAGAATATTCAAGGCACAGCCTGTCCGACGCCTGCCGTAGCCGTTCTATATTTTCATTGTCCGAGTGATACTTGTATCCGGTTTCACAGCTCACGCTATTCACAACGAGGTGTGAGTGGATATGCGATTTGTCTGTATGCGTTGCCACGAGTACCTCGTAGTCACCGAAGTTCTCTTTGGCAAATCGTAAGGCAATCTCGTGAGCGAGTTCGGGCGTGATCGGCTCGTCGGGATGAAAGGATTGCGTGATATGATGGAACATTCTGCCGTCGGTCTTGCCGTAGTGCATCTTGGTGTTCATCATCTCATGGTACACGCTTTCGGGAACACAGTTGATGCCTGACACGAGCTTTCTATCTCCGTATCTTGTTTTACTGTCACGCTTACAGTAGGAGAGGATGAACGCAAGTCCTGCTCTCGTCTGTGAGCGTTTGCTTTGCATAATATTAACCGTTGCCATCCGACCACCGTTTCCTTTCGAGAAGCTCTGTCAGCGTTGCGTTCAGTTCTGCGTACCGTTTTGTGAGTGCCGTGAGATTGACCACCTCGACTCTCCCCATATTTGCAAGGAGTGTCAGCTGATTGAGGTTTCTTCCTATGGCTTTTTGTTCCTTCAGTATCTCGTCAAGTCCGTCGATAACAACGATCTGCTTTCCGAGGCAGGCACGGGTGACGTAGTCCGTAAAATTCAGTTTTGCTTTGGTTGCTTTTTGGTGTATCAAGGCGAGGTTTTCCTCGCTGATACGAATACTCATTTTTTTATCCTTCAATAAGAGGTACTCCTTTTTTGTTTTAAAGTTTCTTTGCTTACCTTTCTTTTCAAAGAAAGTAAGTGGGTGCAGGGCTTCTGCCCGCCGAGCAGCAGAAGGCAGGACGCGGCTTTGCCGTGACCAGTCGAATGCGATGCTCGCACTCTCCTCAAAGGAGAGTACAGAGGCGGTCACCCCTTGCGATATTCGGTTTTGTGTTCCCTCGGCGGAAACGGGGGCAAATTTCGCCACACGGGGCGGTTTCTTCGGTTGCGGTGCGGTTGCTCACCTGTGCCGTTTATTTGCCGTTTTGGGGCTAAAACCGCCCGAACACGGCGTGGCCTGTGAGGTGTTCTTGCTTGGGGTGGGCTTATACCTTACCTCGCATTTTCTTCTTCAAAAAGCCCTGCGTCGATAGCGTTTTTACGGCAGAAAAAGAACAATGCAACAATGCAGGCGGCTCTTATCTGTCATCTTGATTTAACAATGCAACGAGAACACTCTTGCAATGTTGCAATCTTCATTTTTGGATAGACCACATCCATTTCGCGCCTACCTTCTTGGTGACGATTTCGGGGATATTCTTTTTTGCTTCGTTCACAGTTCTGCGTGAGATCTGTTTTCTTTCTGCCGTTCTGAATATCTCATCGCAAGGTATCTCGTTGCCGTCTGCCAGGGCGGAGCGTATGAGTTCCTCGGCTTGCGCGGTCTTGGTTTCGGCTGTGATACCGAAGCCCGACAGAATATCCTCGGAGGAGATGTCCTCGTATCCGTCGATCCAATAGAAGCCTGCATCATTGCCGAGATTGAACGCCATAGATTTTCCTTCGGGAGCGAGTGAGGATTTGTCGTGAACAATGACTCGCACGCTTGGCTCTTTGCGTAACCTTCCAACGAGAAGAACACTTCTTGCCGCCGCGCGGAAGTCTATCGAGCCGAGTCCTCGGTATGCGCTGCTCATTCCGCTTGCCTTATTGAGATGCCCGACGAGAACGATAGCACAGCCTGTCCGTTCCGCAACCGCCGCCACGTTCTTCAGCACCTTTCTTATTTCGTTTGCTCGGTTCATATCAATTTTGTCACCGAGGTATCCCTGCATCGGATCGAGTATCATCAACCTCGCGCCCGTCTGCACGATGGCTTTTTCGATTCTCTCGTCGAGCAGAGAAAGAGATTTGTTGTCCTCAACAATATTTAGGATTCTGCTTTCATCCGCCCCTGCTTCGATGAGTCTTGGCTTGACCGTATCTCCGAGTCCGTCCTCGGCGGTCTGATAGATCACATCGAAGGGAGCGCACGCTTCCATTCCGGGCAATGCCGTGCCTGTGGAGCAGGCTGCCGCTACTCGTAATGCAAGCGTTGTTTTTCCTTCGCCGGGATCGCCTTGGATAATCGTGATCTTCCCGAAGGGGATATACGGCTTCCAAAGCCATGCAACCTCCCTGAGCTGCACGTCCGACATTCGTCTGATTTTCATTTCTGTTGCCATTCTTAACTCCTTGTTTTGATTTTTGTTTTCTGTTTGTTGATTTGCTTCTTCTGCAATCATCGGCATCACCACCTTTCAAGTTTTTATGTAGGGCGGCTTTTTGCAAAACAAAAAGACCCGTATCTGTTTTTGCATACGAGTCACGAAAACACCAAAAAGTGAACGGCACTTTGTTCGCTTAAAAATGATGCTCCGTGCCTTACATATGTAAATTCAGATACGAGTCTTTATCAAAACTCTTGTGGGGGCTATCCAATGCTCAAACCGAAACATGAATGCTCGGCGGCTGATAGCATAGGCACACAATTACATCTATTCAATTTTCAAGACCTCATCTTTGTGAGGGGCTTTATTTTATCATGCTCGGAAAAATTTGTCAAGGCCTTTTTTGAATAATTTTTTCGCTTTTGGAAATAATACTTAGTTTACATTATTATTTTCCAACAAGTTAAGTATACAAAAAAGGTTGCTGCGACAAAAGTCACAGCAACCTCGAATAAATTTTATTAATTTGCTACGCCCTTACTTCCTGA
>JAFTJB010000153.1 GCA_017456625.1 Clostridia bacterium | reverse complement strand
GGCGGCAGACATGGTAAAGGAGGTCGATGCGGCGTTGTAATCTGCAACCTCGACACCGTTTGTCCCCCACATAACAAATTCCTTACCTGCCTCGGGAGGGTTGGAAACAACGTTGACTACCTGACCGTAGCTTGCCTCGGTTACGGGAGCTCCACCCACGGTAGCAATTCCGAATTCAATCTCAATGGGATAGGTCTTTTGATAGGAGATTACGCTGATTTCATTTGAGAAGCCGCCTTCGGTTTTGTAGATGCATCTCGTCGCGCCGCTTCCGTACCAATAATAGTCCTTGCCCGCTTGCTTCGCGTCAAAGGAATTTTGGATGTTGGCTACGTCCTCACTCTGCTTGACTCCGTTGAGGACAAGCTCGTGGGTCGCGGTGTCAAACGCGGTGATCTGAGACAAATGCACCTGTACGCCGCTTCTGAAGGAAGCATAGTTGACGGTCATTTCTCCCGTACTCTCGGAATAGAGTGCGCCGTAACCGTCGATGTGTACGGTCGCTACTGCATCACCGACCTCTGTGTAGAGATAAACGCCCTCGTCCAGCGTGAGCGCGGCTCTTCGTTCCAGATAAACGGCAAATCCGTTAAAGGCGGAATAGGTACCTCCGTTTAACGTGATCCTTGCATCGTCGGTCGCGTGTACCGTCGTGCCGATGTAGGGGTTCTTCATATCCACGTCGGTTGCGGTGACAGCAGAGGTATCCGTTACGAAAAGAACACCCTTGGCGATTCGTGTGTGTCCTCCATAGTAGTTCTCAAAGGTGATGCTACCGTTCTTGATCTCTAAACTCGAGTCGTTGGAGACCTCGATCATCGAAAAATTGCCGCCATAGAACTCATTGGCGTGATTGAGCACCTCCAGCTTGTTTCCGTTCAGATCCAGGATATAATCCTTGTCTCCGTCAAACACCAGGCGATGCTTGGAGGGAAGCTCATCATCGGGAACCGTATCGGTGATAGAGTGCTTTAACTTGATGTGCGTCTTATCTGCGTTCACTGCGTTGAGGAGCTCCTCAAAGGTGCCCACCTCCGTAACCTCCGGCTCTGTTGCAGCAACAGAGAAGACCGAAAGGGGCACGAGTGCCAGCACCATGACGAGCACGAGCAGCATAGACGTCAGTCTTGATCTTAGCTTTGTTTTCATTGTTTTGTCCTCCTTGTCTTTTTATGACAATTTCATTTTATCATATACATGATAAAAAGTCATTCACCCATCGGGGTGATTTAGGGGTGAAAGCGGGTGAATTTGGTTCGTTTCGGGGGAGGACATACAAAAAGGGCGACGGTCATTGACCGTCGCCGATTGAAGATTTATTTTTGATATTTTGCGTAGATCTCATCTCTGGAAGAGACACCGAGCGTCTTGTAAAGCATACCTGTATGAGTTTTAACCGTGTTTTCCGAAAGATGGAGCGTAGCGGCGATCTCCTTGCGGCTCTTGCCGTCAACAATCCCCTCAAGAATATCCATCTGTCTTGGGGAGAGCGTGGTGCCCTCGGGAAGCTTGGAGAGAATCGTGCGAATCTTTTCTGCCCGATCTATGCTGTCCACTACAATGATCGGTCCCTTTTCCACCGCGCCTATGTGTGTCGGGATATCCTTGACGTGGACGTAATCATCAAGCACCCAATAAACGAAGAAGAAAACGAACTCGCTCATGAGGTAGGAAACGGAAAGAAACTCAAAGTTTCGGGTCACCAGCTTTTCCACGACCCACATTCCCACGTTTCCAATGACCACTGCGAGCATCAGCCCTGCGAGCTTTTGCGATCTGCCATGGTTTCTTCTAAGGGAGATTACGATCACCGTAAGCATCGCTACGAAATACGCAAGGACGTAGATCAGATTGAAGGGATGGAGAACACCGTAGGTCTTGATGAGCTTGGCAGCACCGTCGGCTTGGATCAGCTCCACGCTCTTATAGTACCAATCGAGATGTCCCGTGGTCAGCACCATTGAAAACATCAGAAGAGCCATGCCGATCAGCAGATATTTCACCCATTTTTGATATGTAAATCCGCAAAGCACCGAGATGATCATAAACATACACAGAGGAACAAAGCTTTGCCCGAGGTAGGCGATTTTATTGGCAAGTAAGGCAAATTCCACAGTTTGCGAGACGGACAGAAGCAGGTAACCGAGGTTTACCACGCATACGGAGAGATAGAGGACGAGAAACCAAGGTGTGTTTTGCTTCTTTCTCGCATACAGAAAATATCCAATGAGCAACAGAAACGAAAGCGCAAAGATCACGCTGTATGAAATTGTCACAGCTCTACCTCCTCTCATAAAAGTTCATGTACAATTCATAATTTAATATTATTATAATACAAAACAATGCATTTGGCAAGAGAAATGAAAAAAAAAACGAAAAAAATATAAAATTTGTTTCAAAATCATTTGCAATTTGTTCAATTATATGATACAATATAGAATATCGGAGTGAGAATGTAAAAAATGGGCGTGTGTTTTGAAAATTCATTTATTCATCACATATAAAACCCAATTCCATGCTATTCTAAAGACAGTAGTAAATCAGTGACAGAAGGAGAATTATTATGACGGATACGAAAATTCTTGTCGTCGACGACGATGCCAATATCAGCGAGCTTCTCAAGATGTATTTTGAGAACGAGGGCTACGACGTAAAGACTGCGGCAGACGGAGTAGAGGGTCTTAACTACTTCAAGATCTTTGAGCCCGATCTGGTCCTCCTCGACATTATGCTCCCCAAAAAGGACGGTTGGCAGGTGTGCCGCGAGATCCGCGAGATCTCCTCCAAGCCCGTGATCATGGTCACCGCCAAGGGCGAGGTTTTCGATAAGGTCCTGGGACTTGAGCTTGGTGCGGACGATTTTGTGGTCAAGCCCTTTGATATGAAGGAGCTTTCCGCACGTGTGAAGGCGGTTTTGCGCCGTTATCAGGCGCACGGCAATCACAACGACAACGAAGTGATCAAGTTTGAAAATATCGAGATCAGCCTGCAGAAGTACGAGCTCAAGCTGCGCGGAAAGTCGGTCGACATTCCGCCCAAGGAATTGGAGCTTCTGTATTTCCTTGCATCCAACTATAACCGCGTATTTACCAGAGATCAGCTCCTTGATAAGGTCTGGGGCTTTGATTATCTCGGCGACTCCCGTACCGTGGACGTGCACGTCAAGCGCTTGCGCGAAAAGCTCGAGGGCGTTTCGGATAAGTGGATCCTCAAGACTGTTTGGGGTGTTGGATACAAATTCGAGCTCCTCGGCTGATCCTTTCAATGAAGTCATATGTTTAAAAGTGTATTTGCAAAATACGTCACCGCGTTTATGATGATCGTCACGCTCGGCTTTGCCTTGCTCCTCGTGATCGTTACCTCGATCGTGAGCAATTATTCGGCACAGGCAAAGACCGAGATGATGGACAACGCCGCGCAGGTGACCAAGGTGTGGCTCGAGAGCGCCATGTCGAATGACGACACGGCATCCTTCGAGTCACTCGTTGCTTTGTCGGAGGAGAACAATCTTGCGGAGCTGACCAATATCTATGCGGACGGACGGGATGAAATGACCGTTCTTTTTGCTCTTCCCGACGGAACGATCCTGTCCTCGATGGGCAAGAACGCGGGGCAGGACGGTGCGATCGGCTCACATCTGCCGCGAGAAATAATCGATTCGGTCATCGGCGGCGAGCAGTACAGCGACGTAGAGGCGTTGGAGTTTCTTCCCGAACGAGTGGTGATCCGCGCGGTCGGTATTTACGATGAGAATGGGGCATTGAGCGGAATTGCGGCGATCTATTCGGTCAACATCCGTTGGGGCGACATGGTCGAGCAGCTTTCGGATACCGTCATGACGGCGGCACTTTTGGTGCTTTTGGCATCGCTCATTGCCGCGTATTTCATCAGCGAGCGTATCACGGGACCCTTGCGAGAGATGAGCAATGCGGTCAAAAAATTTGCGGCGGGTAGATTTGACGTCCGTGTTCGTGTGAGAGGCAAGGACGAGGTCGCGGATCTTGCCGTTGCCTTTAACGAAATGGCGGTATCTCTTGAAAATCTCGAAAATATGCGCTCCTCCTTTATTGCCAATATCTCCCATGATCTCCGTACTCCCATGACCACCATTGCGGGCTTTATCGACGGTATTCGCGACGGTGTGATCCCAAAAGAGGAGCAGGAGCACTACTTGGAGGTTATTTCGGGCGAGGTGCGCAGGCTCTCAAGATTGGTGTCCTCCTTGCTCGACCTTTCCCGCATTCAGGCGGGGGATCGCAAATTTGTCATGAAGCCCTTTGATATCTGCGAGATGGCTCGTGTCATTCTCATTTCCTTTGAGCAAAAGATCGAGGAAAAGCAGCTTGACGTAGCCTTTGAGTGCGACGATGACCGCATTTTGGTCAATGCCGATCACGATGCGGTGTATCAGGTCTTTTACAACATTTGTCATAATGCAGTCAAGTTTTCGGAGAAGGGCGGTAAATTCCGCATCCGTATCACCAACGCAAAGGATAAAAAGGTTCAGATCGCTGTTTACAACGACGGTCAGGGCATCCCCGCAGAGGATCTGCCTATGATCTTCGAGCGCTTCTATAAGAGCGACAAGAGCCGCGGACTCGATAAGACGGGTATTGGACTTGGCTTGTATATCTCCAAGACCATCATCACCGCGCATGGCGAGCGTATCTGGGTCAACAGTGAAGCGGGCAAGAATTGCGAGTTCTTCTTTACCTTGACGCGCGCCCCCCACTCGCTTCTCCACGCGGGAGACTTAACTTCCGTATAACTTACAAGGAAAGGATCGGCTATGGCTGAAGAAGAGAAGGATATAATACACCCCGATGTGCTTCCCGAGGAGCCGATCGCTTCCGCCGAGGAGGAATATCGCTTTGAATGGAGCTACGCAAAACAAACCGAATATGACCGCATACAGCAGAAAAAAGCCCAAAATCGCGGTGCTTGGATCTTTGCGGCAGTTATGGCGGCGACGTTCTTGCT
Source organism: Clostridia bacterium (assembly GCA_017456625.1). Taxonomy (GTDB): domain Bacteria; phylum Bacillota; class Clostridia; order Oscillospirales; family CAG-272; genus UMGS1865. Next base: position 6,077 of record JAFTJB010000153.1, on the reverse strand, counting down.
CTGTATCGCGTTGCTTGTCGGTGTCATTCTGCTCGTTGATCATGGAGACGGAAATGCAAGCTCCTTGCCGACCGAGACGGTTGCGGAAGCTGTCAAGCCGCAGACCGTGCTGATCCAATCGGGGAATGCGGAGGGAACAGGCTTTTTCATTCGCTCGGACGGATATATCGCGACCAATCAACACGTCATTGAGGATCCAAGCGCGGTTACGGTGACGCTCTATTCGGGACAGACCGTTTCCGCTACGGTGATAGGGTACAGCGTTGCGGACGATCTTGCGGTTTTGAAGATCGAGGGAGAGAATTATCCCGCCGCTTCGATCGGAAATTCCGATGCCATGCGTGTCGGCTCGACCGCCATCGCGGTGGGAAATCCGATGGGCAGCAGCTATGCGTGGTCTGTCACGCAGGGAATCATTTCCTCAACCTATCGCATCGTCGCGTTTTCGGATGACGTTGCATCCTATGAGGTCAAGATGATGCAGATGGATACGCCCGTTAATACAGGCAATTCGGGCGGACCGCTTTGCAACGATCGCGGAGAGGTCATTGGTATTGTCACACGAAAGGCAACGGGGTACGACGATATCGGCTTGGCACTTCCCATCAACGAGGCATGGATCGTTTTGAATGAGATCATGAAAAACGGAAGCGCGGATGGAATTGATTCACCGCTTTCCAGAACACGCCCCACGCTCGGTATTTCGGGGATCTCCGTCACAGCAGGGAAGCCCGTGATACAGAATGGGCAGGAAACGGTTGCTTCACACAACGGTGTTTTGATCGTTGTCGTAACGTCCAACCTGCCTGCGGACGGAAATATGCAGGTCGGAGATATCATCGTTTCGCTCAATGATAAAGAGATCTCCGACATGGACGATCTTACCGACGTGTTGTTTACCTGCAAGCCCGGACAGACCGTCAATTTCGCGGTCGCGCGGAATGGACAGATCGTAAGCGGCACCGTTACCTTTCAAAGTCAAAAATAAAAAAGAAGGATTCAACCGAATCCTTCTTTTTTGTTTCTCAATCCTCGATCGCCGCTTTTTGCGTGAAGATCTCGTAAAAGATCGCGGGATCAAATTTTGCTTGTCTGTCGTAGGTGTAGAGTCCGTTGGTTTCCTGCTCAACGTCGGTCAGCTGTGTGTAGCAAAGTCCCGTGATGAAGGGATTGAAGAGGAGCGCTTCGGCAAGTCCCTTGAAGCGGACAATGAATTCCTCCTCGGTCTTGGGTGTGTCGCCATAGCCCCATGCGTTGTCAAGCTTGGAGTTGACGTCCCACTTGATGCCACCGTATTCACTGATGAAGCGAGGAATGAGGGGCGCTTTGCAACGGTCCTTTCTAAAGATGGGAGTGCCGTTTGCCACGTCGACGTAGCGCTGACGGAAGGTCTCGGGGTTCTGATCGTAGTCGTGCCAATCCATGATATCCGTAGCGCCCTCTACGTGTATCCATCCCGACGTGTCGATAACGGGGCGGGTGTTGTCGATCTGCTTGGTCAGCGTAACGCCGTATGCAATGAGATCGTCATCCTGGTTGAGCTTGGTCTCATTGAAGGGACACCAACCGATAATGGCGGGATGATTGTAATCGCGCTTGAGGATCTCGACCCATTCGCTGACAAACGCCTTCCATGCCTCGGGTCTGTGCAAATCGAGCCCCCAGTTGCCAAATTCACCCCATACCATGTAGCCCAGACGGTCGCAGTGATAGAGGAATACGGGCTCGAACACCTTCTGGTGCAGACGTGCGCCGTTAAAGCCGCAAGCCATCGAGCGGGTGATGTCGTCGATCAAAGCCTGCTCGGAGGGAGCGGTCCAGATGCCGTTTGGGTAGAAGCCCTGATCGAGCACCGTGCGCTGGAAGACCTTTTTGCCGTTGATCACGAGCGCGGAGTCGTCAAGCGTGAGTGTACGCATACCGAAATAGCTGTATACTACGTCATCGCCAAAGGTGAGGACGAGATCGTAAAGACCGCCCTTGCCAAGCTCCCAAAGGTGCAATTCGGAGAGCGGAACGGTCACAACGCACTGATTTGCGGTTGCAACGGAGGTCGCCTCTCCAACCTTGTTGCCGTTCCAATACGCGGTTGCAGTGAGGGGGAGGGATGCGCCGTTGACAACCTCTGCCTCGACCGTGACGGTGGATGCTTCTACGTTCGTGACAAAATGGAATGCCGCAATGTGCGTTTTCGCAACCGTCTCGAGCCAAACACTCTGCCAGATACCGGTCGTGCGGGTGTAAAAGCAGCCGTAGGAGTCGTATTTTTTGCTCTGCTTACCGCCGGGCTGCTCTCCCGATCTCAAGCGGTCCTCTGCGGAGATGACGATGGTATTTTTTCCAACCGTCAGGGCAGAGGTGATGTTAAAGGTAAACGCGGCGGATCCACCGATGTGCTTGCCGATGTACTTGCCGTTGACGTAAAGGTCGGTGCGGTAATCGCAAGCGCCGACGTGGAGCAGGGTCTGCTTGCCGTTTGCAAGCGTATCTGCATCGATCTCGACCTCGCGGCGGTACCATACGCATTCGCAGAAATCCTTATCGCCAATGCCGGAGAGCTCGCTCTCCATGCAGAAGGGAACCGTAATGCGATCGGGGAAGATGGCATCGGCTTGATAGAGCTTGCGCGCTTTTCCGCTGATGGAATGATCTCTTACAAATTCCCATTCGCCGTTGAGGCTTACCCAGCTTTCACGCTTGAATTGCGGATTGGGATGCTCGGGGCGCGGGATCGTGTGCTTGATGTCCGTCATTTTATTATACCTCTCTTTGTTTTGGTTTCACCTACATTATACACGTAAAAAGCGGCGATTTCCATGTGTATTTTTCGCATAATACATGAGTATTTTGCGCATGAAAAGGAGGAGTCGAAGCTCCTCCTTATAGATATCAGTTGACCTCGACGATGCCGCCGTCCTTGACGGTGATCGTCATGCCTTCCTTGACGTATGCCAAGAACTCGTCGCCGAGCGAATCGACAACGGGCATTTTTGCACCCTCAAGCCAAACGTCCCCGAGAATGATGCCCGCGCCCGCCAACGAATCGATGGGCTTGGAAAAGAGCATACAAGCGGGGTGACGTCCCATCGAGCAAGCGCAGTAAAGCACCATGCCGCCCGTGGTGGAGCCGATGGTCTGGGGCAGACAAAGTGCCTTTCCAAGCATCTGCTTGCCGTAAAGATCGGGGTTGTTCTGGTCGCCGCAGGTTACGGTCTTGTCACCGAACTGAAGCGCCTTTTGAAAGGATGCGAGCGTGTTGAGACCGCCGTGCGAAACGAGCGCCTCCGCCGTAACGGTGCCGGGTGCTACGACTCTACCTTGGAATACCTTCATGCGTCCTTACCTCCTTTGGTGATCTGTGCGAGGATCTCATCGTCCGTATAGTAGCGCGCCGTTGTGTAGGTGCGGAGCTTGTTGGAGGACGTGATGACGGGCATCTTGCCGCAGAGCGGATTGTTCATATACATCAAGGGGCAGATGTAGGAAAGAACCACGCCCGTTGCCTTGAGGCGAGCGGCGTATTCGGTCTTTTCAAACTCTTCAATGACCGCGGGAGCGGAGGTAAAGACGGTGGGAATGACGACCTTCTTGTTGCCTGCCTCTGCAAGGGACTTTTCGATCCTGTCGGTCCAGCTCTTGAGCTGCTCCAAGCTCATGTGAGGGCATCCCATGAAGCAGAGCTTGGGCTTCGCATCGGGATTTTTCCAGATCACGGGGTAGTTGTCGTATACGCGCTGAAGCTCCGCGTCGTCAATGACGTAGACCTGTGCATCTTCCTTGATCAGCGCGTCTCCCATCTCCTTTGCCTCGGGCGTGAGGTTTTCGATGTGATAAAGACCGACAGCACCGTTGGAGGCGGTTGCCGCGCCAAAATCCTTGAGGTAAGCGCAGGTTGCATCGTTGAGCTCGCTTCCGAGCCATTGATCAAGTCCCTTGATATAGGGAACGTCCTCCATCACCTTCATACCAATCGCGGAGCCGAGAAGCTGCGCCTCGGGCTTTTTGGAGGTCTTGATCTCAATGATCCAGGATGCCTTTCGTCCCTCGTCGGTCAAAAGACCGAAGTAGGGAACGTAGCCCGCGATGGAGCCCATGATATCGATGATACCCGAGTTGCGGTTGCAGCGCGCGCCGAGCACGGAGTTCGCGTAAACGACCGCGGAGGACTCTGCCCAGCTCAAAACGTCGCCCTTTTTGGGCTTGTTGCCGACCTCATCGAGGTAGCACGCGCAGGTGAATGCGTTTTTGTCCATCAAGCCAAGCTGCTCGAGCTGATTTTCATAGAAATCCTGCTTGGAATACATGAATTTGTTGAAAATAAGCTTCTGGATGAAGTTTGCGGGGACCTTTGGATCCACGGGACGGGGGTCGAGAGAGAAGGTCTGCTTGGAGATGGCTCCTGCCTCAATGAGCTGATTCATCAGATCATAGATCGGGCCGATCATCTTCAGACCGAAGGATGTTACGAGGTGGTTGTGCTCGCTTGTAACGGGCACCAGCTTTTCCGCACCGAACAGCTCGCCGTAGCGGATGACGGATTGCATGACCTTGGACATGACCTCGCCCTGCGCGCCGTCAAGCATCGCTTTTTGTTCTTCAGTTAAGATCATAAAAATATCTCCTTTTCTGTATTAGAGCTTCATGCAGACGTCCCACGCGTTCCAAATGACCGTGCGCAGGTTGCCAACGGATTTTGCATCGCCAATGACGTGTATGTGACGGGATTTCTTTGCGAGGGGGGCGGGGTTGTAGCCGATCGAAACGATAACGGAGTCTGCATCGATCGTGCTTTCGTTGCCGTCCTTGTCGCAAATGACGACACCCTTGTCAGTGATTTCCTTGACACCCGTTTCAAGATGTACGGGAACGTGATAGGTCTTGAAGAAATCACGGAGGTAGCTGGTGTTTGCAAGGCAGATGCCGGGCGTGGTAACGAGGTCGTCCTGCATTTCTACAATAGCGGGCTTTTTGCCGTTCAGGTAGAGGTCGTACGCGATCTCGCATCCGGTCAGACCGCCGCCGATGACCACGACGTTTTCTCCGATCTCACAATTGCCGAGCAGATAATCGATTGCCTCTACTGCGCGCTCATTGCCCTTGATGGGGAGCTTTTTTGCTTTTGCGCCCGTTGCGATAATGATCTCATCTGCATCCAAAGCGGAAAGGTCGCGGATCTCGGTGTTCATCTTGACTGTGATCGGATATTTGGAGAGCTCGCGGATATACCAAGCGATCAGTGCCTTGTCCTTTTCCTTAAAGGAGGGGGCAGCCGCCGCGATGAATACACCGCCGAGCTTGTCGCTCTTCTCAAAAAGCGTGACCTTGTGACCGCGCTTTGCAAGAAGGATCGCGGACTCCATACCGCCAATACCGCCGCCGATGACGGCAATGTTCTTTGCCTTCCTTGCGGGCTCTACACGGTACTTTTTGGATTGCATCGTGATCGGGTTGAGCGCACAGCGCGAAAGACCCATGGTATCGGTGAGATCCTGCGTATTCGCGTGACCCTTGGAGGAGGAGAAGTTAAAGCAACCGCTGTGACAGCAGATGCAGGGCTTGATATCCTCGAGTCTGTCCTCGACGAGCTTGGTGACCCATTCGGCATCTACAAGGAACTGGCGCGCAACACCGACGGCATCGATCTTGCCGTCCGCAACTGCCTTTGCACCGACGTCGGGCTCCATTCTACCCGCGCAAACCACGGGGATATCGACAAACTTTTTGATGTGCGATACGTCATCGAGGTTGCAGTTTTGGGGCATATACATCGGCGGATGCGCCCAATACCAGGAGTCGTAGGTTCCGTTGTCGGCGTTGAGCATATCGTAGCCTGCATCCTGGAGATATTTTGCCGCCTTTTCGGATTCCTCCATCGCACGACCGACCTCAACGTAATCCTCGCCGGGCATTGCGCCCTCGCAGAAGCCCTTGAGCTTGGACTCTACGGAATAGCGGAGAGAAACGGGGTAGTCGTTGCCGCAGGCTTCCTTGATCGCCTTTACGATCTCCGCGGCAAAGCGGTAGCGGTTTTCAAAGCTTCCGCCGTATTCGTCGGTACGCTTGTTGAAGAATTCGAT
>JAFTJB010000152.1 GCA_017456625.1 Clostridia bacterium | reverse complement strand
CCGATACCTACCTCCTCCCGTATTGGGAGGGGGATACGGTGTACAACGAGACCGTAATGTTCATGAACGAAGACAAGGTACCGCTCCTCTACCGTCCGACCGAGATCATCTCTGTCCGCTCCTCCGATCTCAAGACCGAATTTGTGGCAGGCGTGGACTACGAGCTGCGCGACGGTAAGCTCTGCCGCCTCGCGGGTAGCGCAATGCCCCTCATGCCCGAGGAGGTCTACTACCCCGCAGAGCCCACGCAGATCTGCCATTGCGGCATCGACGGTCACCCATACCTTCTGTGGGGCGACGATAAGCTGCTTTGGACGCATCAGGTGCACGTCACCTACCGTCACGCGGACAAGTGGGATGCGCTCATCCCACAAAAATCCGATAAGCTCGAGGCGTTCCGTAAAAAAGCGGCGAGTGGCGAGCGCGTGACCGTGCTTTTCTACGGCGACAGCATTACCACGGGTGCCTGCTCCTCCAAACATCTCAGGCTTGAGCCCTACTGCGATACGTGGACCCGTCTTGTCATCTACGCTCTGCGTAAGCACTTCAAAAACGATCGGATCTACGCCGCAAACCCATCTATCGGCGGTAAAAACGCACAGTGGGGGCTCGAAGAGGTCGATGAGCGCGCCATCGGTATCGATCCCGATCTTATGATCCTTGCCTTCGGCATGAACAACAGAACCACCGAGCCCGAGGTATTCGGTGAGATCACCAAGAATATCGTCGATCGCTTCCGCGCAGAGTGCCCCGGAGTCCCCGTCGCTCTTCTCTCTACCATGCTCCCCCATTTCCGCGCCGTAAAATACTACGGCCTCCAGGAAAAGCAGGAGCCCGTCCTCGCCGCGCTCGCTAAGCAATATCCCGACGTCGATCTCATACCCATGACCTCCATGTACCGCCGCGCCCTCAAAACCAAGCGCGACTATGACATGAACGCCAATAATATCAATCATCCCAATGACTTTGCCGTCCGCCTCTATGCTCAAACCATTCTCTCTGTATTGATTGGGTGAGAGGACGTAGATTGTTAGGGGGAACTTTTTGAGAAAAGTTCCCCCTATAACCCCCTCAAAAACTTTAAAAAGTTTTTGTCCGTTTCATCTAACCTGTCAGTCTGTTCGCCTACCGTTTGTTTGGCATACAGACTTTTTTGTTTTATCTACAGTCTGTCAGCACGCTCCCGCACAGTTTTCAGGGGTCACCAACCCTGAAAACTCCAATTTTTAGGGGGAACTTTTTGAAAGAAAGTAAGGTCGCAAGCGACCGCGAATTTGCTTCGCAAAGTTCGCCCCCCCTTATAACTCCCTCAAAAAACTTAAAAACTTTTTGTCCGTTTCATCTAACCTGTCTGTACCCCAATCTCTTGTTTGGCATACAGACTTTTTTGTTTTATCTACAGTCTGTAGCTGAATTCGCCACATTCCGCTCGGAAAACTCCACAAGTGTCAAGCCCTCAATGAGGAGGGCTTGACACAAAAATGAGGGAGACCGTTCCGAGGTACGGTCTCCCTCATTTTTCTGTTGAGGTTCTGAAGGAGAGAGGGGATTGGGGAGAGGGGAAACTCTTCCTCAAAGAGTTTCCCCTCTCCCCACATTCTCAATCCCCACCCAAAAGCGCATCAGACAGACGAGTGAAATCATGGATATCAAGACGCTCGCCGCGGATGGTGGGATCGAAGCCGCAGGCACGGATAGCGGAATCGATGGTTTGGCGATCGAGATCGGGCAAGCCCGCGTCAAGCGCGTTGATCAAGGTCTTACGGCGCTGGCCGAATGCCGCTTTGATGGTACGGAAGAGCATTTCCTCGCTCTTGGGCACACAGGGCTTTTCGTCGTGATAGAGACGAATGGAAATGACGGTGGAATTGACCTTGGGAGCCGGCACAAAGCGGTCGGCAGGCACGGTAAAGAGCTTTTCCGCGTGACCGTAGTACGCCAGAACCGCAGTGATCGCGCCGTAGTCCTTGCTTCCCGCCTTTGCGCACAGACGGTCGGCAACCTCGGCTTGGATCATGATGTTGATGGTCTCAAACGGGAGGCGACTTTCAAGCAGCTTCATCAAGATCGGCGTGGTGATATAGTACGGAAGATTGGCGCAGACCGAAACGGGACCTTGCGCGAAATACGGTGCCAAAAGCGCATCGAGATCTGTCTGCATCACGTCTTGATTGATGACCTTGACGTTGCCAAAGCTCCCAAGCGTGTACTGCAAAACGGGGATCAAGCCGCGGTCGATCTCAAGCGCAACCACGCGCTCCGCACGCAGAGCAAGCTCATACGTCAGCGTACCAATTCCGGGGCCGATCTCCAAAACGGTCATATTTTCTTTGTCACAGCAGGAGTCGGCGATGTCCTCGACCACTGTGCGTTCGGTCAGAAAATTCTGCCCGAATTCCTTGCGAAAGGTCAGATTAAACATCGACATGATCTGCCGTACTGTCTTCAAATCACACAAATTCATAATTGTTCCTCTTTTTATCTGTATTACTGATATTTTACTATATTTGCGACGTTTTGTCAACCGACAAAAAAACATTCATATTTTTTTGCACGCATTGACCGCCGCGCGCTCGGCTGACGACATAATTCTGTTGACAATTCCCCCTTTTCATGATAAAATATTGATATCCCCTATTGAAAGGAAAAATAAAGCATGAGACAAAAGGTACCCTTTGATTATTCCTCTTGGATCTGGTGTAACAAATATCCCCGTCCCGACGAATACGGTGAATTTTACGCCGGCTTTGAATATACGGGAGAGCACGCCGTAACGGCATATATCTCCGCCGACAGCAACTACGCACTCTACGTCAACGGAAGATTTGCCGCATCGGGACAGTATGCGGACTACCCCTATGACAAGGTCTACGATGAATTGGATCTGACCGACTACTGCAAGCGTGGCAAAAACCATATCGCCATTATCGTTTGGTATTACGGACTGAAGGATTGCTCCTGCTACTACTACGGAAACGCGGCACTCCGCTTTGCCCTCTGGGATGGTGAAAAATGCGTTTGCGTTTCCAACAAGGACACGAAAAGCCGACTCAGCAACACCTACGCACAGCACCTTGAGCGTAAAATCACGGGACAGATGGGGTGGGGATGGAACTACAATGCCGCCGCAGAGGACCGTTGGGTCTTCGGTGAGGGCGAGGGCTTCCATGATAGCTTCATGATCCCACTGGCACCTCCTCTGCGCCGCCGTCCCTGCAAAAAGCTCGTTCACGAGCGAATTGCCTCCGGACGTATGATCAAGCGTATGGAGGACGGCACGCTTCTTTACGATCTCGGTCGAGAGGAGGTCGGTTACCTCTCCCTCGAGCTTGAGGCACACACCGAGCAAAAGCTCACAATCTCCTGGGGTGAGCACATTCGGGACGGTCGCGTCCGCGCGATCCTCGGCAACCGCAATTTCTATACGGAGTATTTTACCAAAAAAGGACTCAACGCTTACGTCAACCCCTTCCGTCGTATTGCTTGTCGCTATCTTGAAATCAAGGCAGAGGATCCCACCGCCATCCGTATCCGTACGCTCGGCGTGATCCCCACCGTCTATCCGCTCAACACCCTCCAGCCTCCGAGGCTGACCGAAACACAGCAGCGCATTTACGATGCCTGCGTACGTACCCTTCGCCTCTGTATGCATGAGCACTACGAGGATTGTCCATGGAGAGAGCAGGCGCTCTACGCCATGGACAGCCGCAATCAAATGCTCTGCGGCTACCACGCGTTCGGCGAATACGAATTCGCGCGCGCAAGCCTTGAGCTGATCGCAAAGGACAACCGTCCCGACGGCTTCCTTTCCATCTGCTATCCCTCCTCGTTCGATCTCGTCATTCCCTCCTTCTCGCTTCACTTCATTACCGAAGCGTACGAGCACTACAAATACAGCGCAAACAAGCGTTTCCTGCGCTCCATTTTCCCAAAAATGAAGAGCGTACTCGGCACGTTTACAAGCAAAATGAAGAACGGACTTGTTCCGCAGTTCCCCGAGCTTTGGAATTTCTATGAGTGGAGCGACGGACTCTCCAACAAAATCAAGGAGCGCGACCCCGAAGATCCCCACGTCGTTCTCAACTGTCTCCTTCTCCGCTCGCTCGAACACATGACGGAATTGGCGGAGGAGCTTGGAGACGTGGATGCAAGAGAATCCTACAAAGCACTCGTCCCCTCTCTGCGCATCAATATCCGCAAGACCTTCTATGACCCCACGCGCGGAGTCTTTACCAACTATCCCAAGGGCGAAAAATACAGCCAGCTTGGAAACGCCTTAGCGATCCTTGCGGGTGTCGTAACAGGCGAAGCGGCTGAAAAGCTTGCCCACAAGCTGGTATGGGACGGCAAAATGACGCAGACCTCCCTGAGTATGCGTTGCTTCTTCTACGATGCGCTTCTCGCCGTTTCCTCCAAATACCGCGCGCATATCCTCGTGGACATCGAGCGAATCTACCTGCCCATGCTTGAGGGCGGAACGGGAACCGTATGGGAGACCGAAAAGGGGGCTGACGACTTTGGTCGCGCAGGCTCGCTTTGCCACGGCTGGAGCGCTATGCCCGTTTACTACTATCACAAATTCTTTAAATGATCCGATTGGAGACCCCAATGAAACGAATTTTCTGTCTTTTTCTGTGCGTGCTCCTGCTTCTCTCTCTTCCCGCCTGTGCGGCAAGTGATGCGGAAACGGTGCACCGACAGTATAAAAACGCTATTGACCTCTACACCGCGGGCTACACCGCCAGCATCGATTTCTCCCTCACGGTCAATAACCAAAGTGCCTCCGGCAAATTTCTTGTAATGACCGAGGGAGATAACTGCGCGGTCACGCGTGAAGGCTCAACCGACGCGCGCTATTTTGTCAAGGGAATTGCCTATCGCAAAGGCTACTTTTTAGGCGAGACCTACTTTGGAGATACCGAGGAGGAGCCCGCAAAGATCAAGGAAAGCAGTACAAAGGAGGTATTCACGCGCGAATGCACAAGATTTTTCTGCATCAATCCCTTCGCTTCCTCACTCCCTACCGTAACGGAGGAAATGCTTGAGGATGCGGAATTCACCTCCGAGGGCAGCAGAATCGCCTTTGCGGTGGAGATCGGTGCAGATGCGGTCAAGACCTATCTTGCGGACGACACGCTGACCGTCAACGAAGGACTTCTCATGGCATCCTTTGATCAGCTAGGGGATATGGTCAGTCTTTCACTTCGCTTCAACGTCACCACGTCGAACGGCTTGCAAAATATCTTTTCCATCACCTATTCCTTCCTCAACCGCGGCGCAGTGCCCGCCATCCTGCCCCCCGAAAACGCGGCAGACTATACCGAGATGTAAACAAAAAACGCAACCGAGTGCCACTCGGTTGCGTTCTTTTGTTTTACACAAGCTCGATGCCTGCGGGAAGCTCCACAATAGGTGCCTTGCCTGCCTCGGCGCGGATCAGAATATCGCCCTGCGGCGCGGGGATCTTTGCTTCGATCCATTCCAGCCCCATCAGATTGGGCTTCACCGATATCCTCTTGAAGGCGTTATCGAGCAAACGGAGTCCCAAAACGTCCTCAAATGCCCAGCCGACCACACCGCTCGACCAGCCGTGGCAGAAGCTATGGCGCAAATTCTTGTAGCAATATTTTCCGTAGTCGGCGTGAAGATCCTTTTCTCCCTCCTTCGGGATCTCGTCGATCCGTCCGCTTCCCTCGAGCCAATCCATGTCGAAATCCTCCCAGAAGGTGGTCGCACCGCGGGAAAGCATCCCTCCATAGTAGTCCTTCGCAAGCTCCAGAGCACGCGTGCTGCCTGCGGCGGTCAGTCCCTTGAGCAGGAAATAAGACATAAACGTGCTAAATCCGCGCGCACCACCCTCTTCAAGCCTTGCCAGCGTATCCCCGCGCATGCCGCCGCAGATAGATTGGAACGCTAAGGTCTGCTTCATGAGCGTCGGTGCATCGAGATAACGGGAAACGCGCTCTGCGAGCTGTTCGGCAACCTTGGAATCAATGCCGTCGACCTCCGCCTCGATCACTCTTTGCGCGAAATAGTAGATAAGGAGCATCGTTCCCACCTCCGCATCATCCGTATCGCGCGTGGGCCAATCGAAATAGTAGTACATATGTGCCGCAGGATCTCCCAGGCGGTCAAAATCCACCGTCCCGTCCTCGCTGATGCAAAGCGCGTAGTCGGAAAGGATCGAGTTGATGCGGTCGATATTCTCATTCAAAAATTCGCGGTCTCCGCTCATGCGGTAATAGAGGATGACGTTGATCGCCCACCATGCGGAATAGGACGGAATGGTGTTCATCCATCTGTGCTCTGCCGTAGCGAGGCGCAGGTGCTCGAGCGAATTGCCGATGTGCTCCACGGGGCCGTAAAGATACAGAAGCGTGAGGATCTCGCTGTTGAGGTCACCCGCCCACACCAAGCGGTCACGCTTGATGCCGTCCCAAATCACGCCGTCCTGCAAATTGAGGTAGCAGGTGTAAGCGGCAGTATCGATGATGCGATTGAAAAGCTCGTCGTTTGTGCGGAAATAGCCGCGCTTTTCGATATTCGCAGTCTTAGAGACGGCAACGAGCGAGCGAAGCTCCACAGAGCCCTCCTCGATCAGCTCCACACGCACAAAGCGGAAGCCCGTCGATCCGTATTCCACGTTGGAAAGATTGGAGATCAGAATATCAAAATCACGCGGAGAGTGGTCGTTGGTCGCGCCCTTCTCCCCTACGCGGGAGAGCGCCTCGGAGACCGACTCGCCAAAGGTCAGATGCATTTTGAGGTTACTTTTTCCACGGCAGAGCTTTGCAACGACAATGCGCAGGCTTCCGTGTATCTCCTTGCCGAAATCCAACAGAATACTTGGATTTTCCGCGCCTGTCTTTTCCATTTTGGTAACCGTTGCTTCTTTCATCGTGGTAACGGGCGAACGCTCGAGCAGCATGACCTCGGGGTTGGTCACCGCCCCCTCTGTCTTGACGATACGTGTGGGAAACAGGATCGTTCTTTGTTCGGTTGACGTAAGCTTCATATCAATTCTCCTTCGGCAAATGTCTCTTTCTTTTATTGTATCATACTGCAAACACCGCTGTCAAGGGGGGCTTTTTGAAAGTGGGGGCATTTTTTCTTTTTTACACCAACAAAAAGAAAGATCCTGCTTCCGCGGATGCAGGATCCTTACTTTTATTTTCCCACAAGATTACATCACACAGGCGGTGATGATGTAGTTGAAATTATGATAGGTGGTGTAGGGATTGTCGGGAAAGACATCACTGCAGCCCATACGTCCAAACATCAGCTGCTCCTCTTCGAGCTCCTCAATGTGCTCCATCTTGCCCGCAAGGTAATCGCGGAGGGTGATCTGCGCAGAGAGCAATCTCTGACGGAGACCGCCGATGCGGATCTCCTGCACATCCAGACCAAAGCTCTTGTTCTCCTTCAGCCACTGGGTACGGAGCACCTGCCAGAACACCTCGAGCTTTTCGACGATCACGTCGATCTCGCCGTTCGCGATCGCCTCAAGCGTCGCACGGTCCCCTGCCTTGTATGCCGCACGAATACGTACGGAAAGGTCGCTCTTGAGCGTCAGAACGTCGCACAGACGGTAGTAAACGTCATAAATATATCCCCATTCGGGATGATCGACCATGGGCACGAGCTTTTCCGTATGCGCGCGGTAATAGGATGCCACGCGGTCTGCCTCCATACGCATATCCATGAGTCCGTTGATGGGATCATTGAAGAGCAGATAGTTGGAGGGCTGAATGCGATTGCCGTCGGTCATTCCAACCTCGGCGGGAAGATCGAACATGAGCAGCTCCCTGTATCCAATGCCGAAGCATTGCTTGCAACGCGCGTCCATCCATTTTTCATCCGCATCTCCCACAAGGTAGGTGCGCTCTGCATAGTAAAGCATGGAGGACAAAACAGAAAACTGTGATGCCTCGGCACCCGAATCTCCCCACGCAGTGACGATAATGTCGCGCATTCTCTCACTCTGATCGCAAATATCCATCTGGATACGCGCGGAGTTGATGGAAAACTCGTTGATGGGCGCAAAGCCGTACCACTTGCTCACGCCGCCCGCAAAGGCAATCTTATTATTCTTGAATTGCTCGTGACACTTGACCATGTGCGCAAACATCTGACGCTTTGCGGGTGTGGTATAGTAATCCCAATAGATGAGCTGCACCTCGGGCGGAACAAGATCGATGACCTCCTGCTTGACGCTTCCCTCGCTGACGTAGTATACTCCGCCAAACTGCATACGGAAGAACATATCACTCCATATCATGGGAGCAAAATCGTATTTTTTCGCGATCTCCACTACGCGGTTCAGATGCGCGATCATAATATCCGCCTTTTTCGCAGGACCGTACTTATCAAGATACGAGCCTCTGCCGAGGTTGTGTGCCTCATCCATACCGACGTTGATGCGGCGGGAGCGGAAGCACTCACGGCAGGTCTTGAACATCGTCTCAATAAAGCGGTAGACGGCGTCATCATCCGCACCTACACGAAGGATGTCATCGATATCGACCATCGGGTTGTGTTCCTTCCACTGCAGGGTCGCGTTGAGATGTGCGAGTGTCTGAATACACGGAATCAGCTCAATTCCAAAGCGATAACCGTAATCATCCAGCTCCTTGAGCTCCGCCTTGGTAAAGCGACCGCGCATATAGCCGAAATAGGGGTATTCGGGCATCTCGTAGGTGTCCTCTGTGTAGAGCATGAGCGAATCGTAGCCGCAAAGTGCCAAAAGACGGATCATCTTCTTCGCCGTGGGGATATTATAAACCGCGTTACGCGACATATCCGCCATATAGGATAGCAAGGTGTAGTCGGTACGCTGTGTCAGCACCTCTTCACCGCTCGTGATAAAATCGGCAAGCATGGAAATGCCGCGATAAAACTGATGCGGACGTACGTAGGTCAACGTGACCCCATCTTTCGTACGGCGAAGAGAAAATTCCGCCCCCTGCACTGCTGCAACGGCAAGTCCTGTATCGTCACATTCAAAGGACAAGCGAGACCTCAGCTCGGCAATTCCGAAGCTTTGGTCCTCAGTCAGACCCAAAAATTTGATCTTCATAGCTCTTAACCACCTTTATTTCGTATTTGGTTTGATCCACGTTTATTATAAACCAAAATACGGATTTTGTCAACTTGTTTTGCTTTTTCTCCATCAAGAAGTGCTTGCACAAAAAAGCAGAACGGAAGCCGCTTACGCGACCTCCGTTCCTTTTTGTTTTATTCGTAATTCTTTGAATCGTCGATGTCGGGAAGCTCGTCCTCGTCGTAGGTCTGTTCAACCTCTTCGAGAAGCGAGTCGTCAATGTCCGCATCGGGATCGATCTGTGCGATCTCCTCTGCCTCCTCTTCGGCTTCTTCCTCCTCGACCTCCTCGTCGTATTCAAATGCGGGAGCATCCTCGTCGGGCAAGGAATACTGCGCGGCAGGAGCAGGCTCGATGAATTTCTCATCGGCGTTCTCCTCTGCCTCTTCGTCAAACTCCGCAAAGAGCTCGTCCTGTACCTCTTCGTCCATAGGCTCGGTCTCCGCGGACTCGTAGGTGAGATGATAATCGTCACCCATACCGGAGGGAGAGAGATCCGCGTCGGTCAGCGTGGTCAGCACGGGCTCATCCTCACCCTCCTCGGGCTCGTCAAAGACGTGCATCGCATCACGCTCCTCTGCTTCGGTCGGGATCATCGGCTTCTCGGTCTCCTTCACCTCGTCCTTCTTCTTTTCGCGCTTGGGACGGCGAACAAGATCGGAGGTCACGAGCAGATAGATCAAGACCGCCTGCGCGATCACAACGAGCGCGGCAAGCACCAGCACAACGGGCAAGCCCTCCGCAGGGAGGAAGCGAACCGCAAGCATAGAGATCGGTGCCATACCGTAGAGCGTCTGCTCCTTCTTGCTCTTTTGACGGCGGATCAGAAGCAGAACGATCGCCACGAGCTGACAAAGCAGCGTTATACCAAGACAGATCATGGGAACGACCAGACCGATCTCATCCGTCACAGGCTCGGTGCGGAAGGAGAGTGGCGGAAGGATGGGCAGGCTTGCGGGGGTCGTAGCCGTGCTCTTGACACGCACAAACACATAGTAGGTCGTGCCGGGAGTCAGCGCAGAGCCGTCCGCGAGCCGGGAAAACTCGGGCGTATCGAGCCAAACAGAACTCGGTGCTGCGGAATTTTGAGAAATGGAATACTGATACTGCTCGGCATTGCCTGACAGGATGGAGAGCAGGATCTTGTCTTGCCCCAGGGTGACCGAATACTGCAATTCGGGAGCCGCGGGACGTGCGGGGATCGCAATAGTGAGCGGATCGCTATCCGCCGTGACACCGCGACGGCCGCGTGCTACGACCTGCAATTCCTTGCCAAAGCACTCCTCGATGAGCTTAACCGACTCTACGCGCGTGCCGTTGATATAGATCGCGCCGCTCGAGCCGACCTCTGCCTCACACCAGAATGCGCCGTCCACAAAGAAGGCATATACGCCCTCGCGGAGCGCGTTTCCGTCGGAGGAGACCACCGTCTCGGTCGCGAAGTCAACCTTCACGCTCGGTGCGGTGAGTGCGGGAAGGATCTCAATTCGGAGATCCAGAATATCACTTGCCGTTTCGTGACGGTAGCTCTTGACAAAGCGATTTGCGTGTGCCTCATCTCTGCCATCCCAAGAAACGACCTTATGGCCGTCGATCGCTACGATGATCACCTCAATGGGCTCGCGGTAGCGAACGGTAATAATACCCTCGGGGAAATTCTCAAGGTTGTAGACCTTTCCGCCAACGGTAACGGAAACGACCAGGTCGGAATCGTACTCGAGTCTGATATCGTAGGGATTTGCCTCCCAACGCGCGTACAGCGTCACAATTCCGTCGTTGTCCTCATCGTCGAGAAGCCACTCGACCTCGGTGCCGTGACCGTTCTCGTCGATATAGCGCTCGCCGCCCGTAATTGCGGTATAGAAGCCCTTGAAGGTGTAGCCCGTACGCTCGGGCGCCTCGGAAAGGATACCCGTATAGGTCTGTCCAAAGGTAAAGAAGCCGTCCAGCGAGGTCTCGAGGAACTTGACGGTGTCACCCGTATCCCCAACGTTACCGTCCAGCGCGACCGTAAAGGTCTTGGGCACCCATTTTGCCTTAAGGGTAATGGTGGTACCGCCGGCGGAGATCGTCTGCGCGGGAAGCTTTCCGTCGGCAAAATTGGTAGCCTCGGACAGTCCGTTGATATACCAGCCCTTGAAGTTATAGCCCGTTTTCAGCGGTACGGGAATGGGAGTGGGGGTATCAAAGGTATGCTTCTTTGCGGGATCGATGCCCTCAAACGCACCGCCGTCGAGATCGTACTCGATATCGTAGGTGATCGGCTTCCACTGCGCCGAGAGATAGATAGTCTGATCCTCTTCGTTTGTTACCGCATAGCCAACAGTCTTGCCGACCAGAGAGGTCACGGGAGCTGTTCCAACCGTTTTGCCATCTACCGTTACAAGCCAGCCCATGAAGGTATAACCCTTGCGCGTAGGCGTCGGCAGCTCGGTGGTTTGGTTGAAGGTATGCTGATCTACCGCACCTACGATCGCGTTGCCGCCATTGTAGGTATAGCTCAGCTTATAGACCTCGGGGAGATAGTAGCGGGAAACGTCGTTTCTGTGCGGAATACCGTAGGCGTCGTTCACCGTCGGAGCGATCGTTACGCTGATATACGAGCGAATCGCATTGATCACGTCGGTATCAAGCTCCGTGCAAAGGCGATATCCAACGTAACCGTCGGCCGCGGGATCCCCCGCGCTCGTTGCGGTCTGTCCGTAAATGATGCTTGCCATCGGTGCCATCCAAGAGAAGGAGCCCAACGTCTCGCCACGGTAGTCCTGCGCGTTCAGATCAAACGCGTAATCGTAACGCGTGACCTTGTATTTGTTCGGCTCAAACACGGGGTACACGGAAATAACACCCGTTTTGATCGCCACGCTGTTGAGCATGGTGTTGGGGAGCTCGTTATTGGAAAGAACGTAGACCTCGTTCGCCGCTCCGCGCACCTCCCAACGCTTGAACGTGTATCCGGGCTTTGCGGGATTGGGAAGAACGATGCTCGGCGTGATTTTGTGCGTGAGGGAGAGGTTGCCGTCGATCCCCTCGACCGAGTAGTCGATGGAGGTCGCGCCCGCAGATGCGAAGGCAGAGGGCTTGAGCTCAACCTCGAAGGTTCTCTCCTTGCAGGTCACGTCATAGGTGTAATTCGAAGCCATCGAGGGGATCGTGATCTCAAAATAGGGCTTCCCCGTCGCGCCATCGATTGCGGGAGATCCTACGAAAATGCTTGCGGAATTACAGGTAGCGGTATCCAACGTGTAGCCGTCAATGGGCGTGATGCGAATAACGACGTGCTTTCCGTTCGGGATATCCTCAATTGCAACGCCCGACGTAATCGAGGTGGGCGTATATTCACCCGTTCCAATGCAGTACGAAGCCGTTGCCTTATCAAAATTTACAGTCAGGTCATACGGACCTGCGATCTCTGCCGCCGAAGCGGAGAGCACCGCGCCGACAAGCATGCCGACCGTCATCACCGTCACAAGCAGAACACAAAGGAGTGCGCGCCTGATATTCTTTTGTCTCAAAATCATTTGCCAAACCCTCCTTGCTTTCTGATGACGACGACGTTGCCGTCCGCCTCGTCGATATATCTCATTGCATCAATGGTAAAGACGTCTGCCTCGACGGTGAGTGCCTTGTTGATCGGACCGCTGCCAAAGATCTGAAGCGTACGCGCCTCATCCCCTGCCAGACCGACCGACTTCAGCTTTTCGAGATTGACGGTAGCACCGCTTGGGAAATTCTCCGCAAGCGTACAGATATCCACAAGCGCGACCTCGGGATTTTGGGGTGCCTCATATGCACGCGGACGTGCAGGCTCCTCCTCAACCTCTTCCTCGGTCTCCTCGTATTCCTCTACCTCTTCGTATTCGACCTCTTCCTCAACGACCTCCTCATACCCCTCGGGCAATTCGCCCTCCGCGTATGCGATCTCGTTGCCGTCCTCGTCGACGTAAACGTATTCGTAAACGATCTCTACGTCCTCGCCGTCCTCAAGCTCTTCGACAGTCTCCTCGACCGCTTCCTCGACTTCAACAGCCTCCTCGGTTGCGATCTCGGTCCACGCAAGTGCCTCTTCGGGCTCCTCGGTCTCTTCGATATCTTCGACCACCTCGATCTCCTCAACCGCTTCCTCTGCGGGAACCTCGACCTCGATCTTCTCGTATTCGTCCTCATCCTCCTCGGACTCGTCGGGAAGGATCTCACCACGATATTCCGCAAAGGGATCGGCATCGCCAAACTTGTCAGCCCCTGCCTCGGTATCAAACTCGTCAAAGAGCTGATCTTTCTGCTCTGTCTCGGCTTCCTCTGCGGGAGCCTCGATTTGTGCGGGCTGCTCGGTCTCCTTGGTCGTCTCTACAACGGTCGCAACGTCGCCGTTTGCGTAGTAGTGCTCGGTGTAGCGCACCTCGGTGACCTTTACCGTTTCCTTATATACGGGTGCCGCGGGCTCCTTTGCGGGCTCTTCCGCAGGTACTTCGGCGGGTGTCTCCTCAACGAGAGCAGGGATCTCAACCTCGGGAATGATCTCGGGCTCGGGATCATGCGCCTCGTCATTCATCTTGTCGTTGTCAAGCTCCCAGAGGAAATTCGCGTTTGCGGGGATGACGCTTGCATCCTCCTCGGGAACGGTGGGAACGTGGTCCTCTGCCAATTCAAAGGTCGATGCGGGCTTTTCCTGACGGATATACTCCTTGATCAGCTTGCGCTCGACCAAATTTTCTGTGGTATCAAATGGATATTGCTCGTCATACGCGACGTGCTCGATGTCGATGGGCGTGAGTCCGTGCTCCTCGCAAACGCGCTGAACAAGCTCCATTGCCCATTTGAATTTGCGGGGCGTGCGCACCTTGTATTGGAAGGGCGTATCCGCGTATTTCTTCTTGCCTCCAACGTCCTTTCCGCGGTAGACCGTTCCCTCGAGCGTTGCGGGATCAAGCGCGAGATAGATCTCCAAAATGCGGGTCTTGACGTTGATCTTCGCCAGCGGTGAGCGACCGTTATGGAAGCTGTCCGCCGTCCAGCTTACGCGGGATTTTGTGCCCTTGTAAGAGAGCAACGCGTTTTTGAGCTCGGAATAATACTGCTTGATATTGGGACGTGACTGGATCAGCTTTGCCTCAAAGCTCTTGCGATAATGCGCGACGATGTAGCAGCCCGTCGTCTCATCAAAGCCAATAATGCGCTCGTTGCCCGTAAAGCGATCGTCGGAAATATCGTTCTCCTCATCGTCGGTATCGTCATCGCTTGCAGAGTCTCCCTCCGCACGCTCATCGAGCTCGTCATCATCCTCATCGTCGTCCTCGTCAAGATCCTCCGACGTTAGACGCTCCTCAACTCTTGCAAAGGTGGGAATGCTATCCGCATTCGCAGCCTCGGCATTTGCGATCTCCTCGGGCGTGCGCTTTTTGACCAGCTCATACTCATCCAAAAGCTTCGCGATGACCTCGTCGGCAGTCGCACCCTTAGCGGCGGATGCCTCCGCGGGCACCTCCTTGATGACCTCCTTATAGGTCTCGGTCACGATCTTCTCAACGACCTTATAAGGTCCCTGACCGTTTTCGGGTGGGATCGCCTCGGAGGTACGAACGACCGTGGTAATGGTATCTGCAGGCGCCCCGATCACCTCACCCGCGACCGCAGCTTCCTCTGCGATCTCTTCTGCTATCTCCTCTTCGGCTTCCTCGGCAACCGCTTCCGCGGGCTCGTCTGCTTCAAAAGCATCCAAAGCGGGCTCCTCCGCCTCGTATTCGGTCTCTTCAGCAGGCACCGCCACAGGTGCTGCCTCTGCCTCGATCTCTTCCTTCTTTTCCTTCCTTGCACGCGCAAAATCAAGTCCCATTGCGTAAAGCGCGATCAGCATTCCCGTCAGAACGAGAGCCAAAACCGCCGCCACGATCAGCAGGACGTTCAAAAGCGTATAGGTGATCTGTGGGAGCGCGGTCAAAGCCACGGGAACAAGCGCGTACTGATAGGAGCTTGTCTCCTCCTCTTCCTCCTCGCGATCGCGGCGGCGTGCCGCCAACAGCTTGGACGTGAGGATCCCAATGCCGATCAGCTCCGCGATCACAACCAGCGCGAGAATGGCAATCGCCACCCACATATGCACTGCTCCGACCTCGGGAGCCCATGCCGTCAATAAAAATCGAGTCTGCAAACCAATGCCCTCCTTACCCGCATCGCAAAAGCCTCGCGATGCGCCGTCTTTCATCCATATTATCACAAAAATTCCGCCGTCGCAATACAGAAAAACAAATATTTTCCATTTTTCGGTCGCGCGATCCGACAAGCGCCGTCAGCCTTTTGCAAAAAGCGATAGCACCCGCTTTTTTTTCGCAAAATCGTCGTTTTTTGCCGATAGATACAGATATATATTATATTATACTATAATACCGAAATCTCGTCAAGAGCAAAAACGAGAAAGATTTTAATTTTTTTCAAAAATTCCGCTGTGCTGAAGCACCTGCGCCTTCTCGCAAAAAATGCTTGACATTCACTCACCGTTTTGTTATAATTGCATTGTATATTACAATTATCCGACGAAAGGACATTATATTATGAAACAGATGGATTTCACCGATTGTCGCGTCGTTCCCGTCGTGGTCATTCAAAAGCTCGAGGACACGCTCCCCACCCTGCAGGCACTCTGCGACGGCGGGGTTCCCGTAGCTGAGATCACCTTCCGTACCGCTTGCGCCGCTGACGCGATCCGAGAGGGTGTGAAGGCATTCCCCGATATGAAGATCGGTGCGGGAACCGTCATCAACGCACAGCAGGCAAACGCCGCGATCGATGCGGGCGCAACCTTTATCGTCTCCCCCGGACTCTCTGCCGCAGTCGCAAAGGTCTGTGAGGAGCGCGACGTCCCCTACCTCCCCGGTTGCGTAACTCCCACCGAAATTATGCAGGCTTTGGATTTGGGCATCACCACCCTCAAATTCTTCCCCGCGAACGTCTACGGCGGACTTTCCGCGATCAAGGCGCTCTCCGCGCCCTTTCCGCAGATCAAGTTCCTTCCCACGGGCGGTGTGGATCTCTCCAACATCAACGAGTTTCTCGCTTGCGACAAGATCGCTGCCGTCGGCGGAAGCTTCATGATGAAGGGCGACATCCGCGCAAACTGCAAAAAGCTGCTGGATACCATTGGTTAATAACGCACAAAAAAACACGGAGAATGTCCATTGCGACATCTCCGTGTTTTTTTATTTTTGCATACGTATGAAAAAAACGGCTCTTTAAGGCATAAGCACCGCAAATTATTCGATGCGATACGATGTCGCCGATTTTCGGTATACCCCCGGCGACGTCGAAAGATTTTTTTTAAATACGTACAGAAAATACTCCACCGATTGATATCCCGAGGCAAACGCGATCTCCTTGATCCCCAGCTCGGAGGACACCAACAGCCCACAGGCGTACTTGAGTCGGATCTTGTTCAGATAATCCCGAAACGAAAGCCCAACAGCAGCGCGAAAAAGATTGCCAAAGTAATTGGGCGAAAAGCCCTGCATACGTGCCATCTGCTCCATAGAAAGCGCCTCACGGAAATGCTCGTGAATGTACGCAAGAGAGCTGCCAATGATGGGAGAGAGCGTTGTTGCGGACTCCTCCCTCGCCTGACGGAGCAAAAGCACGGTTAAGCGATCCAAAAGCGCCTTTTGCGCAAATTCATAAAGCCGATCATGCCGCTCTGTCTCGTCCACAAGCAGCTCACACAGCGCGCAAATCTCCTTCAACTCGCGCTCCTCAAACCGACAGCGCAGTCCTCGCGTTGCCACGTACGCCTCTAATTCCGGTCTCAGAAAGCCGCGCTGAAAGCAGATATGAACCAGACATACGTCATCGGTAAAGGTAACCGCGTGAAAATCGTAAAGGGACATCAGCCACGCATCCCCCGTGCAGATCTCGTACTCGTGACCGTTGTAATGGTGTCGCCCACTGCCGGACAGCAAGACCTCAAGCTCGAAATAATTATGCCAATGCGCGGGAAAGCTGTAGCCCGCGCTTTCGTGCCTGACCGTGGCGGTGCATCGCAGCATCTCCTCGTCCAGTTCTCTTATATATAGCAGATCAGATTTCATAGCGCACCTCAAAATCGTTGATTATCTTAATTATATCATGCTTTTTTATACTTTACAAGCCCCTTTTTTTCATGTATAATAAAATCAGAACAAAAGCAAGGAGGCATTGACATGATCGGCTTTGATATCGGCGGCACGAAATGCGCTGTTTCCGTCGGATACGAAAAGGACGGAATGCTTGTCATCCAAAGCAAGCGCGTCATCCCTACGGATCTCTCGGTCTCCCCTTATGAAATGATTGACCGTATGTGCGAAATTGCAGAGGAACTGACCCTCGACCGCTCGCAGATCGGCATTTCCTGCGGAGGTCCTCTCGATTCGCGCCGCGGCGTGATCCTCTCCCCTCCCAACCTGCGCGGATGGGACAACATAGAGATCGTTTCTTATCTTAAGAAGCGATACGGCGGCAGTATCTCGCTTCAGAACGACGCAAACGCCTGCGCGGTGGCAGAATGGAAGTACGGTGCAGGGCGCGGAACCGAAAACATGGTTTTTCTTACCTTTGGAACAGGCATGGGCGCGGGGCTGATCCTCGGAGGCAAGCTCTATGCCGGCTCCTCGGATATGGCGGGTGAGATCGGACACGTCAGGATCTCGGACTTTGGTCCCGTTGGATTTGGGAAAAAGGGCTCCTTTGAGGGCTTCTGCTCGGGCAACGGCATCGCGCAGATCGGTCGCACGGTCGCAATGGAAAGGCTTCAGCAGGGGCTTCCCGTCTCCTTCTGTAAAAGCATGAACGAGCTTCCCCTCATCACGGCAAAAACGATTGCGGAATGTGCCGATGCCGGTTGCGAGGATGCAAAAGCCGTCTATGACCTCTGCGCCGAAAAGCTCGGTCTTGGTCTTTCGTTCCTCATTGACGTGCTTAACCCCGATGCCATCGTGATCGGCAGTATTTACCTCCGTTCCGAGCATCTTCTCCGAGATACGCTCATGCAGGTCATCGAACGTGAGGCACTTCCCTTAGCACATCGTGTCTGCCGCATTCTCCCTGCGGGGCTTGGCGAAAAGCTCGGAGATTACGCCGCACTCTCGGTCGCAGGCACATAAAAATCTATTTTAAAAGGAAGGAAATCATATGACGATCGATCTTTATACACAAAATCCCGCACTTGAGGCTTGCAAAACGGACATCGAGGCGGCGAAGGATCTCATGATCGAAACCTACAGAACCGGAAACAAGCTTCTCCTCTGCGGCAACGGCGGAAGCTGCGCCGACTGCGATCACATCGTAGGTGAGCTTCTCAAGGGCTTTTTGCTCCGCCGTGAGCCCTCCGAAGAATTAAAAAACAAGATCCGTTCTCTGAGACTTGAAGGTTCAGATCACCTCGCAGAGAATTTGCAGATGGGACTCCCCGCAGTCTCCCTTCACTCACAAGCGGGACTTCTCTCCGCGTTTTGCAATGACGTTGCCGCCGATACTGTCTACGCGCAGACGCTTCTGGGACTGGGGAAGCCCGGCGATCTTCTCATCGCGCTTTCCACCTCCGGCAATTCCAAAAACGTCGTTTACGCGGCGATGATGGCAAAGGCTCTCGGCATCAGGATCATCTCTATGACGGGCGCGAAGGAGAGCAAACTCTCCGCCATCTCCGACGTCACGATCCGCGTCCCCTCGACCGATACCTACCGCGTGCAGGAATATCACCTCCCCGTTTATCACTATCTCTGCGCCGAGGTAGAAGCCGCATTCTTTGAGAAATAATGGAACAAGAACAGTTCTCGTTCTAAAAAGAAAGGATAAATACCATGAAAACGATCTCTTTAAACGGAATTTGGACATTAAAAGGGCGTTCCACGACCGATCCTTCTCTTAAATCGATCGAAATCACAGACGCGACCGTCCCGGGCATGGCACAGCTTGAGCTTTCTCGCCTCGGTATCATCCCCGAGGATATCTATATGGGCATGAACATCACCGAGACCGAAAAATACGAGGATTGGGAATGGTGGTACGAGCGTGAGTTCGACGTTCCCACAGAGCATGAGCGCGCCTATCTCGTTTTCCGCGGAGTCGACTGCTTTGCCGAATATTTTCTCAACGGTGAGAAGATCGGCGAGAGCGCAAATATGTTTATCCCTTATGAGTTCGACGTTGCTAACCTCCTAAAAGTCGGCAAAAACACGATTACCGTGCACCTGCTCGCTCCTAAGGAGGTTGCACACAACGAGCACTTCGACCTCCACTGTCTCGCAAATTACGGCGCCTTCTCCTACAAGGGGCAGGAAATGCTCTATGCCCGTCGTGCCGCACACACGTACGGCTGGGACATCATGCCCCGTGCCATTACTTGCGGTCTATGGCGTGACGTACAATTGGAGCTTCGCGACAAGATCTGCTTTGAGCAATTTTTCTTTGATACCAGAGATCCCTCCTGCATCCTGTTCGACTACGAATTATCCTGCAAGCTTGCGGACTTCAAAAACGTGGACATCGAGGTCGAGCTGACCTGCCGAGACTCGCACTATACCGCGCGTCGCAACGCCCTCCCCTACAAGGCAGGCAAGGTAACCATCCCGCTCACCAAAAAGCCATACCTTTGGTGGCCCTACGGCTACGGCGAGCCAAATCTCTATCAAGCCACCGCACGCATCTATTCCAACGGTCAGCTTGTTCACGAAATGCATACACGCATGGCGTTCCGCACGGTAGAATTGGATCGCACAGACGTCACCGACGGAAAGAACGGGAAATTCCGTTTTCTGATCAACGGGGTCGAGGTCATGGCAAAAGGCTCTAACTGGGTTCCTATGGATGCCTTCCACAACCGCGACAAGGCGCGTTACGCAAGGGCGCTGGAATTGGCCAAGGATATCGGCTGCAACATCCTGCGGTGCTGGGGCGGAAACGTCTATGAGGATCACGAATTCTTCGACTTCTGTGAAGAAAACGGAATCATGGTCTGGCAGGATTTTGCCATGGCGTGCTTCAATTATCCCTGCGATGAACGTATGGAAAAAGCACTTCTCGAGGAGGCGACCGCGATCGTACGCGAATACCGTCATCATCCCTCCATCATTCTCTGGAGCGGAGACAATGAGATCGATGCCTGTGTACGCAAAAAAAGGAATTACCTGCTTCCCACCTCGACCAATACCCTCACGCGAAGGATCCTCCCCCACGTTGTCGAGCGCAACGACATTGGCAGACCTTACCTCGCAAGCTCCCCCTACATCTCTGATGAGGCGCTTATCAGAGGTCTCCCGACCGCCGAGCATCACCTTTGGGGCTCCCGCGACTATTTCAAGAGCTACGAATACCGCAGCTGTCCCGCGCATTTTATCAGTGAATGCGGATACCACGGCTGCCCCGATCCCGAGTCGATCAAAAAATTCATCACCCCCGAGAAGGTATGGCCCTACTTTGACAACGAGGAATGGACGCTCCATTCCAGCGATCAAGATCAAAACGACAGCCGCGTGATGCTCATGCACAAGCAAGTGCTTCAACTCTTCGGAGAGGTACCCGACAGCCTCGAGGATTACGCGGTCGCATCGCAGATCTCGCAGGCAGAGGCATTCAAGTATCTCATCGAGCGTATGCGTGTGGCAAGACCGCTTCGCAGCGGCATCATCTGGTGGAATCTGCTCGACGGATGGCCGCAGATGTCCGACGCGATCGTGGATTACTACTACAAAAAGAAGCTCGCCTACGATTACGTCAAGCGCTCACAGGCAGCCTTTGCGATCTGCGCCGACGAGATTGCAAAGTGGAAGCTCCGCTTCTATGCCTGCAACGATACCCAAAACGAGCAACGCGGGCGTATGCGCATCTTCGACGTTGACACGAACGAAACGCTTGCCGAGCGCGACTTTGTCGCCTCCGCCAACACCTCCACCGAGGTCGCCGCTCTCGATATCTTCTATTCCGAGAAGCGTTTTCTCGTTATTGAGTGGACGATCGACGGAAAGACCGCATACAACCACTACCTCTGCGGCTATCCCGCCTTCGATCTCGCAAAATATCGCGAGTGGCTTGCAAAATATCGCTCGCTTTCGGGCTTCTGCGCGGATATGAAAATATAAAACAATGAATTTATGCGGGGAAAACTTTTTTGCAAAAAAGTTTTCCCCGCACCCCTTTCAAAAAAATCAAAAAGAGAAATTGATATCACCCGTCATTCCGTGCCTCATTCTTGATGCGTGGGACTTTTTTAACAACATCGATTATCGCCTTTGTGCAACTTTTCCTTACTATTGAGCGGAATGACAACACATCTCCCCCGCACTTTCTTCGTATTATTCATTATTCTGTTTATTTATGCAATTTGTATGAATTATAATTCAACATTTTTGTAAAATTATCTTCTTTATCTATTGACAAACAGAAAATTTTTTTGTATAATATTCCATGTTGTTTGGTCAACGTGCAAAAGTGCACTGTCCGGCAACGCATTATCAAGCAAAAAAGAGGACTTACCGATGAAAAAAGTATTTATAGACGGAAGTGCGGGAACAACGGGTCTGCGCATTCACGAGCGTCTTGCCGACCGTGCCGATCTTGAGATCATTCGTCTCCCCGAGGAGCTTCGCAAGGATCTCTCCGCACGAAGAGACGCCCTCAACGCGGCAGACGTTGCATTTCTCTGCCTGCCCGATGCCGCCGCGATCGAAGCGGTGTCGCTGGTCGAAAACGAAAATACCGCCATCATCGATACCTCTACCGCGCATCGCGTGTCCGACGGCTGGACCTACGGCTTTGCAGAGCTGAAGAGTCTGCGCGAACGCATCGCCGCCTCCAAGCGTATTGCCAATCCCGGCTGTCACGCCAGCGGATTTCTCTCTCTTGTCACTCCGCTTGTCGAAAACGGTCTGATCGCTCCCAACACGGCACTGACCTGCTTCTCACTTACAGGCTACACGGGCGGCGGAAAGAAGATGATCGCAGAATACGAGTCGGATGAACGCGACGTTCTGCTCGATGCCCCCCGTATGTACGGTCTCACCCAAAAGCACAAGCATCTACCCGAAATGGCAGCGATCGCAGGGCTTGATTCCGATCCCGTCTTCTGCCCCATCGTCGCGCCTTATGCCTGCGGCATGGAGGTCACGGTCCCGCTCTTTGCACATCAGCTCAAGGGCAGCATCGATGACGTCAAGGCACTTTACCGCGACTACTACAAAAACGGATTGGTCAGATTTGCAGAGTCTGCCGATGAAAGCGGCTTCCTTGCGGCAAACGCACTCTCCGGTCGCGACGACATGGAGGTCTCGGTCTTCGGTAACGGCGATCGCATCCTGCTCGTCTCCCGTTTTGACAATCTCGGAAAGGGCGCCTCGGGTGCTGCGATCCAAAACATGAACATTCTCCTCGGCGTCGATGAGGCAACGGGGCTCAACATCTGACACACGAAAGGATAGATATTTACCATGAAACTGATCAACGGCGGCGTTTGTGCCGCAAAGGATTTTCTTGCCTCGGGCATTCACTGCGGAATTCGCAAAAACCGTACCAAGCGTGATCTCTCTCTCATTTACAGCAAAGCTCCCGCTCACGCAGCGGCAGTATATACCACCAACCTTGTCAAGGGAGCGCCCCTGACCGTGACCAAAAATCACCTTGCCGACGGCGTGGCGCAGGCGATCATCTGCAACAGCGGAAACGCGAACACCTGCAACGCAAACGGCATTGAGGTCGCAGAGGAGATCTGCTCCCTGCTCGGTCGCGAAATGAAGCTCGACCCCAACGATATCGTCGTTGCTTCCACGGGTGTCATTGGTCAGCCTCTTGACGTCACCCCCATCGCAAACGGCATTCCCGCTCTCGTTTCCGCACTCTCCACGGACGGCGGCGAGGCTGCGGCAGAGGGCATTATGACCACCGATACGGTCAAAAAAGAGGTTGCGGTCGAGTTTGAGCTCGGTGGCAAGACCTGCCGTATGGGCGGTATTGCAAAGGGTAGCGGCATGATCCACCCCAACATGGCAACCATGCTCGTTTTCATCACCACCGACGCGGCGATCTCCGCCGAAATGCTTCAGCGTGCACTCTCCACCGACATTGCAACGACCTTCAATATGGTCAGCGTTGACGGTGATACCTCCACCAACGATATGGTCACCGTGCTCGCAAACGGCGCGGCAGGAAATCCCGAGATCACCGCGGACGATGCGGATTTTGCCACCTTTATGAAGGCACTCAACACCATTACGGTCAATCTTTGCCGTATGATCGCGGGCGACGGAGAGGGAGCCTCCAAGCTTCTCGAGTGCTCTGTCACGGGCGCACTTGACGACCTCACCGCGCGTGTCATTGCAAAGAGCGTTATCTGCTCCAGCCTCGTTAAGGCGGCAATGTTCGGCTCGGATGCAAACTGGGGACGCATCCTCTGCGCGATCGGCTACAGCGGTGCTACGGTCGACGTAAACAAGGTCGAGGTCAAGTTCCGCTCTCCCAAGGGCGAGATCCTCGTTTGCGAGAACGGCGCGGGCGTTGACTTCTCCGAGGAGATCGCAAAGGAGATCCTGCTCGAAAAGAACATCGATATCCTCATCGCGCTCGGCGACGGCAACGGTGCGGCAACCGCATGGGGCTGCGATCTTACCTACGATTACGTCAAGATCAACGGCGACTACAGAACGTGACAATACAAGGGATTTGTTAGGGAAAGCTTTAAAAAAGTTTTCCCTAATACCCTTTCAAAAGCTCCAAAAGCTTTCCACAAAAAACCGAAAGGATAAAATACATTATGATAACCGATATGTTTTCAAATGCGGAGCGCGCACAGGTTTTGACCGAGGCGCTCCCCTATATCAAGCGCTACAACGGCAAGATCGTCGTCATCAAATACGGCGGAAACGCGATGATCGATGAGACGCTCAAGGAGCAGGTCATGGAGGACATCGCACTGCTTTGGCTCGTTGGAGTCAAGGTCGTGCTCATCCACGGCGGCGGTCCCGAGATCAGCGATCTGATGAAGAAGCTGGGAAAGGAGGCGGTGTTCGTGGACGGACTCCGCGTTACCGACAAGGAGACCGTTGACATCGTACAGATGGTACTCGCGGGAAAGGTCAACAAGTCGCTCGTCACCCTGCTTCAAATGAAGGGCGGTCACTCGGTCGGTCTTTCGGGCATGGACGGTGGCATGATCGAAGCCAAGGTCAAGGACGAGAGACTCGGCTTTGTGGGCGAGATCACCAAGATCCGTACGCGCCCCGTCACCGACCTTCTGGAAAAGAACTACATCCCCGTCATCTCCACCGTTGCGAGCGATCACTGCGGCAACACCTATAATATCAACGGCGACACCGCGGCGGCACGCATTGCGGGCGCACTGGAAGCAGAGCGTCTGATCATGATGACCGACGTTCCCGGAATTCTTAAGGATCGCAACGATCCCAATTCGCTCATTCCCGAGATCACGGTCTCCCAGGCGCATGAGCTTTATGAGTCGGGTGTGATCTCCGGCGGCATGATCCCCAAGGTGGATTGCTGCATTGAGGCGATCCGCGAGGGTGTCAAGAACGTGACCATCATGGACGGTCGTGTTCCCCACTCCATCCTCATGGAGCTCCTCACCGACGAGGGCTCGGGAACCATGGTAACGAAATAAAGGTTCCTTTTTGAGGAAGCATGAAAAATTCCGAAAAAAGCGTTTGATCACATATTCAAGAGGACAAAAAATGAGCAATCTGCAAGAAAAAGATACACAGTATATCGCGGGCACCTATGCTCGCTTCCCCGTTGAGATCGTCTCGGGCAAGGGCTCCGAGGTGTGGGACGTCAACGGAAAACGCTACATCGACATGGGTTCCGGTATCGGCGTGACCGCATTCGGCATTGCGGACGATCAGTGGATCGACGCGGTCACCGCACAGCTCCATGCCGTTCAGCATATGTCCAACCTCTATTACACCGAGCCCTGCGTACGTCTCGCGGAAATGCTCTGTAACCGTACGGGCATGAAGAAGGTCTTCTTCTCTAATTCGGGCGCAGAGGCAAACGAATGCGCTATCAAGGTCGCAAGAAAATACGCAGCGGAGAAGCACGGCGAGGATTGCTACACGATCGTCACGCTCGAAAAAAGCTTTCACGGTCGCACACTCACGACCCTCGCGGCAACGGGACAGGAGGTATTCCATAAGCTCTTCACCCCACTCACACCCGGATTTGTTCACGCTCCTGCCAATGATTTTGAGGCACTCAAGGCTTGTGTCGAGGCGCAAAAGACAGCAGCGATCATGATCGAATGTGTGCAGGGCGAGGGTGGCGTGATCGCGCTCGACCCCGACTTCGTGCAAAAGACCGCGGCATACGCAAAGGAGCATGATATTGTGCTCATCGTGGACGAGGTGCAAACGGGCAACGGACGCACGGGTGCGCTCTATGCGTACATGAATTACGGAATTGAGCCCGACGTGGTCTCCACCGCGAAGGGTCTCGGCGGCGGTCTGCCTCTTGGTGCGACCATGATGGGTGAAAAGGTACAAAACGTCCTTGGTCGCAGTGACCACGGCTCCACCTTCGGAGGCAATCCCGTCGCAACCGCAGGCGCGTGCAATCTCATTTCACGCATCGATGATGCGCTTCTCGCCTCGGTTCGTGAAAAGAGCGACTACATCCGCAAGGAGCTTACAGGTGCCTCCGGTATCAAGTCGGTCAGCGGTATGGGGCTGATGGTCGGCATTGAGGTCGTTCGTCCCGCCGCGGAGATCGTCAAGGCGTGCATGGAAGCAGGAGTCCTCTGCCTCACCGCAAAGGACAAGGTTCGTCTTCTCCCTGCGCTTAACATCCCCACGGAGCTTCTGCGCGAAGCCATCGAGATCATCAAAACCGCCTGCAAGGAGTAAAAAATTATGTGGAACGACAAGAAAAAAGCGATCACCTTCAGCTACGACGACGGTGTCACACAGGACATTCGTCTGATCAGTCTTTTTAACAAATACGGACTTAAGGCTACGTTTAATCTCAACTCCGAAAAGCTTGGACACGGGGGCAAGCTCATTCGAGACGGTGTTGAAATCGATCACAACAATGTTCACGCCGAGGACGTTCGACACGTCTATGCAGGGCACGAGATCGCTGCGCACACGCTCACACATCCTACGCTCACAGCGCTCACCGACGACACAGAGATCATCCGTCAAGTCGAAGAGGATCGCCTCAAGCTCTCCGAGCTTGCAGGCTACGAGGTAGTAGGCTTCGCCTATCCCGGCGGCGGCATCAACCATTCTCCCCGCATCGCAGAGCTTCTTCGCCAACACACGGGTGTAAAATACGCCCGCACAACCGATTCCAACCATGCCTTTGAGCTCTCAAACAATCTCTATCAGTTCTCTCCCTCCGTTTACCACCACAAGGAGATGGATTATATGTTCCGCCTCGCGGAGGAATTCCTTGCGATGGACACCGACCGCCCCCAGCTCCTCTATATCTGGGGACATGCCTATGAATTCGATATTCGAAACGACTGGGACCGGTTCGAGGAATTCTGTCAAATGATCTCCTCACGCTCCGACATCTTCTACGGAACGAACAAAGAGGTATTGCTATAAGAGTCTAACAAGGGCGCCACGATTTCTGCGAAATCGTGGCGCCCTTGTTGCGTTTGTGAAGAGGAGATTTCTTCCTCAAAGAAGAGCCTCCTCTCAATACATCCTTAATTCAAGCCCGAAACAAAACAAAAAAGTTCAACACAAGCATATAGATCAACCAAATATCATGCAAAAGAAGGATCATTCCCGCAAATTTGGAAATACGGTAAAAGATCGCGGTCACGGCAACGGAGAGGCAAAGAATGAGAATGGAAAGCAGGACGGAAAGAAAGATCAGCCCCAAGGAAAAAAACGTGGGATACCACAAAAGCTCCATCAAGGCAAGCAATAGCACGAACATACAGCCCTTGTACTTTTCTCCAATGCATCCGCGTTCACGGTAGCCAAGAACAAATCCCGCCGCGCATCCAACGGTAAAAAGCTCAATCGACCACAGCAGTGCCATGAGCCAAACGGACGGAACGATATCTCCAACCCCAAGCTCCAACAGCATACGGTAAGGCGCGCCCACACCAAAGCGCACCGTCCATCCAAGCACCAAAAGCAAAAGTCCCGCAACCACCATCAGCGCGGGGCTCGATTGCTCCAATTCGGAATTGAGCCACGCACTTACGGTCATACGACCGTATCTTTTCTTATACAAAACAGCACCTCCACTCCGAGGTGCCGTTTCGCTCGCACCTCACTCGGTAAACCTTATGAGGAATGGCGAGATTTTATTCTGTTTGCCGATTGTCCATCAGATCAAAATATCTGCGCCACCACGGCACTTCACTGATCGGTGCTTCATGAATGGGCGCCAAACGGTTAAATGGCTTTTCCACATTGGAATGACCGCAGTACCCCTCTCCGGTACGCGCGAAATAGGACTCCGTATCACTTGGCAAATCATCAGTTAGCATAGGCTTACCGTGATAGAGATACTGTGCATCCGAAACGGTCATATCATACGGAAGGTCTCTTTGTACGCGGATCAAGGCAACCCTTTGGCAGTGATCAGCAGGACAGTTTTCATGCGCCACACCGCCGCAAACCACGTCATAATCACAGATTACGTGGCAATCACAAAGTGTGTGCGGCTCCGTCCCCTGCACAAACCATCCCTCCGAAATCCGTCCACCGCGCGGATCCATAGCGCACGCCTCGCACGGAAGCTTTCCCGAATCCCTGCAATAGCTGACCTTCACAACCGAATTTGGGACGTCAAAGCGTGTTTTTCCGCCTTTTTGGGACACAATTGACGTCATCACGTTGTCCCATACCGTAAGGCATGGATTTTTTCCGTCTATCGGCGCGGGATACTCATATCCACACCAAACGCCGCAAATCAACTCCGGCGTATAACCGATAAACCATCTGTCCTTGTTTTGTCCCGTGCTTCCCGTCTTGCCCGCACATTCCACACGATTCTTGAGCTTAATAGAAGAAGCCGTCCCATTCTCCACAACTCCTTGCATCAGCTTGGTCATAACTGCGGCATTTGCAGACGAAAGCACAACCTCCCCCTCGTCCGAATTGGAAAGCAAAATATTTCCATCCATATCCAAAACGCGATAATAGGAGCGACTCCCATGATAGATGCCTGCGGATGCAAACGAGGTGTAAGCAGTTGCTAACTCTCGTAAAGTGAGCCCATAATGAAGCTGTCCGAGCGCCAATGCCGCACGGTCACAATCGGTCACGCCGTTCTCCTCATAGAGATTTTTAAGACGATATTTCCGTTTTGCAGTATCAAAAGACTCTCTCAACCCTATTTCCTGCAATATTTTGACCGCTACAGTATTGGTCGACTCCGCCATTGCATATGAAATATCGGTTAGTCCTCGGTAACTTTTGTTCGAATTATGTGGCCATGCATTTCTCACATTCGTTCCGAAGTCAACGGGGACGTCATCGTAAACACTCGCCCAATTGATTAAGCCCTTTTCCAACGCCTGCGCGTAGACCGTGATCGGCTTGATAGCAGAGCCCGGCGCGCGGAGTGTTTGCGTTGCAAAATTCTGTATGCGGTTTCCCTGCTTCTCCCCGATTGCTCCCGCAACACCAAGGATATCCCCCGTTTTAGGATCAATCACGATCAGTGCCGATTGCGCGGAGTTTCCCTTTTCATCCCTCGGCACGTAAATTTTATTTCGATAATAATCCTCGACTGTTTTTTGGATCTCCTCATCAACTGCGGTGTAGATCTTCAAGCCTCCCGAATACACCAACGTAGATGCCGCGCCGCGCGTCATTCCATAGCGCATACAAAGATCTCCGATTATGTCCTCAATGACCATATCCGCATACCACGAGTGAATCTGCCCCAAATCCACATCCTTCACACGCAACCCAAGCGGCTGATTCTTTGCTTTTTCATAAGCAACCTCATCAATCATTCCCTGCGTGTGCATTTCTCCAAGGATCAGATTTCGTCTTCGCAGGTTGTTTTGCGGATTACGGATCGGGTTATAATAAGATGGATTATTAATGATCGCAGCAAGTGTCGCCGCCTCGTTCACAGTCAAATCCTTTGTCTCCTTAGAAAAATAGTGTTCCGCAGCCGCACCAATTCCGTCACAGTGATCCGAAAAATGGATGACGTTGAGATAAAGCGTCAGGATCTCCTCCTTCCCAAGCGTGCGTTCGAGATCGAGTGCATAGAGGATTTCCTGCAGTTTTCGCGAAACGGTAATCTCCGCGTTCCCCGTAAGATTTTTGACAAGCTGCTGGGTAACGGTCGAAGCGCCAAAGCTATTTGAAAAGCCAAGCAGTCGGTTCAAGCTCGCCGCAGCAGTGCGATACCAATCTACGCCTCGGTGTGAATAAAAGCGCTTATCCTCAATGGCAACAAACGCATCGCACACATGCTTTGGAAGTTCCTTTGGCGAAACGTATTCAGTTTCATCTGTAAAACCAAAAGAGCGATTGACACTAACAGCTTCACCGATGCGATTTTCTCGATTTTCAAATCGGTAGCAAAAGAACTCCGGGGCAATTCCCTTTGCGGTCAAGCTTAAAAAATGCTCAGGAAGCTCGGTGTGAAATTGTTTTTTTATAATCGTGTACGCTCCGATCACCGCGCATGAACCGACCGCAAGCAATACGCAAAGGGTAATCAAGAGTCCGTAAAGCCCCCTTTTCTCTCCTCCGGCTTGCTTTTTCCTTCTCATCCCACACACCTCCTTTTTCTTTTTTAGTATTCCGTCTTTTGTGAATATAATCCACGCAAAGCGGACATTCTATCCTTATACAAATTGCAAAAAATGTGAAAGGAGCAAGACAATGGATAAAATGAGATGGCTTTGGATCACCTGCGCGATCGTTACCTTTGTCGGCGTTACGCTCTCCGTCTTTTCTCTCATTCTCATTGCAGACATGGCAAAAAAAGCAGAAGCAGCGACCGCAAAAACGGAGGAATTTTATCAAACGATTGATGCGCGAGTGGATGGGATCGAGCAAACCGTCAATATCATTTCCGCAAACGTAACCGCGTGGTTTACTCCCGAAAGCACCCCTCCCTCTACCGATGTAGAGGCTGACGTGCTTTTTGAGAGCATCTGCATCCGTTCAAAGGACGAAAAAATCGCGATTTACACAAGCGACGGCATCCTTCTCCGCACGCTTGACATCAACGTCAGCACGTTACCAACATCGGATCAGCAGGCACTGGAGCGTGGGATCACGGTTAATTCCTGGCGTGAGCTTTTTGCATTGATCGAGGATCTCGGCTAAAAAAAGAGAAGTACTCAAATGAGTACTTCTCTTCTTTTAACATCCCGCAAGCGTTGCGACGCTATAGGAGATCAATGTCATGATCACACTCGCGATCAATACACCGCCAACAGCCGCAAGAAAGCATTTCTTCGGTTCAAGCTTGAGCACAGATGCGATCAGCGATCCGGTCCACGCTCCCGTTCCGGGCAATGGAACGGCAACAAAGATCAACACACCAAGATAAGAATACTTTTCAATCTTTCCCTTGTTTTTCTCTACCTTTGCCTCCAACCAATTGCCAACACGATAGAACAGCTTGATCTTACTTTTGGTCAGATAGTTCAAAACCGCGCGGATAAAGAGCAAAATGAAGGGCACGGGCAAGAGATTTCCCACCACGCTCAAAAGAAAGGTCTGCCACCACGGTAGTCCAAGCGCAAATCCCAACGGGATCGCGCCGCGGCACTCAATGATGGGAAGTAAGGAGCAGAAAAATACACAAAGCTCCTCGCCAACGGTTTCCAAAAAGAATTTTTCAATTGCTTCAACCATAGTTTTTTCCTTCCGCTATATGAGATGATGGATTTACGCGCGGAGCACCAAAAAGATGATCAAAAGCGACACCGCAATCACCGCGACCGCAATCACGCTGACCAAAATCGATCGCTTTTTTGCCGACTTCTCGTGCTCGGGGGAAGAAGCGGCGGAAGCACCTCGAATAAATCCAAATCGTTTCAAAATTCTGGAAAGCGGTTTATAAAGCAGCAACACGATCGCCGCATTGAGCACCGCCTTGATCAGATTGAACGGCAAGAGGATCTTGGGAATCATCTGCGCCACCACCGCAGTCGTGGTACCCAAATAATACGGCGTGATAAACAAATTTGCGAGGATCATCACAGCCGTGACCGCGCTTGCCCCCGACAAAAGACCGATCACAGCACCCGACATGGACTTCTTTCGGTGATAGATCAATCCCGTTACCGCCGCAAATGTGACCGACGACAAAACGTTCATAATCAATCCGTACACACCCGTTCCGCTGATCGTAAGAAACTCGAAAAACGGCACGATGACCGCAACAGAAAGCCCCGAAACAGGGCCAAACAGGAGCGAGCAAAGGATGATGAGCGAATCCTTGAGATCCAAGGTTAGGAATTGCACCGGAATTTTGATCAGAACCGTACAGACGTACGCCAAAGCGCAAAACATGGCTGTTGCCGTCAAGCGCTTGATCTTTTGTGATGTATTGGAATTTTGCATAAAAAATCTCCCTCTTGTATTTGAAAATAACAGGGGAGAAAAGATATTCGTATTCGACAACGATCCCCGAAAGAAAGCCTTTCGGGGGATCGTTTTTATCTTTTCTCATCCGGACTTTACCGTCGGTACGGGAGTTGCACCCGTTCGGCTCCAAAACAGAGTTCGCAGACTTTACTGCCGGTATGGAATTTCACCAATCCCCAAAGATATGATATTAGCCTGAATTATTTTGCGTTCGGAACGCTCTTCCAGTCAGCAAGGAATTTTTCAATTCCCGCATCGGTGAGAGGATGCTTGAGCATCTGTCCGAACACCTTGTACGGAATGGTTGCAATGTGCGCACCGCACTTTGCAGCATCCACAACGTCCTGCGGACCGCGTACGCTTGCCGCAATGATCTCGGTCTCAATGCCGTAATTGTCAAAAATGAGCGCAACGTCGGAAATAAGATCCATACCGTTAGATGCGATATCATTCAGACGTCCAACAAAGGGGCTGACATAGGTTGCGCCTGCCTTTGCGGCAAGAAGTGCCTGTGCGGCACTGAAAATGAGGGTGACGTTCGTCTTGATCCCCTCGGAGGAAAGCACCTTGGTTGCCTTAAGTCCTTCTGCGGTCATCGGGATCTTGATAACGATATTCTTATGGATCTTTGCAAGCTCGCGAGCTTCCTTGACCATACCGTCCGCCTCAAGAGAAATGACCTCTGCACTGATAGGACCGTCTACGATAGAGGTGATCTCCTTAATCACTTCCTCGAAAACTCTGCCCTCTTTTGCGATCAGGGAAGGATTCGTGGTAACACCACAGATAATTCCCCAGTCATTGATCTCGCGGATCTCGTTAATATTAGCTGTATCAATAAAGAGCTTCATAATGTATACCCCCGTTTTGTTAAATAATTGACAAGCAGGAAAGCAAACACAGGGGATGGAGAACCATCCCCTGTAGAATGACTTTCAATTAAGCGATAATGGTGGAAACGACGCCGGAGCCGACGGTTCTACCACCCTCACGGATTGCGAAACGGAGACCCTCTTCGCAAGCGATGGGAGTGATGAGCTCAACAGTCATATCAACGTTATCACCGGGGCGGCACATCTCAACGCCCTCAGGGAGCTCGATGGTACCGGTAACGTCGGTGGTTCTGAAGTAGAACTGAGGTCTGTAACCAGCGAAGAAGGGCTTCTTACGACCGCCCTCTTTCTCGGTCAGAACGTAAACGTGGCCAACAAACTTGGTGTGAGGATGAACGGAGCCGGGCTTTGCCAGAACCTGTCCTCTTTCGATCTCTTCCTTAGCAATACCGCGAAGGAGAGCACCGATGTTATCACCTGCCTCTGCCTGGGGCAGGAGCTTGTGGAACATCTCGACACCGGTAACGGTGGTGGACTTCTTCTCATCGGAGAGACCAACGATCT
The DNA here is from genome assembly GCA_017456625.1 of Clostridia bacterium. Classification (GTDB taxonomy): domain Bacteria; phylum Bacillota; class Clostridia; order Oscillospirales; family CAG-272; genus UMGS1865. Next base: position 406 of record JAFTJB010000152.1, on the reverse strand, counting down.
CAACAACGTCGGAAACCTTAACGGTACCACGCTCAACACGACCGGTAGCAACAGTACCACGACCGGAGATGGAGAATACGTCCTCGACGGGCATCAGGAAGGGAAGATCTGCCTGGCGCTCAGGGGTGGGGATATATGCATCAACCTGATCCATGAGCTCGAGAATGGGAGCATACTCGGGCGAGGAGAGGTCGGTGCTGGTGGACTCGAGAGCATCACGAGCAGAGCCACGAACGATCGGGAGATCGTCGCCGGGGAACTCGTAAGAGGACAGAAGATCACGGATCTCCATCTCAACGAGATCGAGGAGCTCCTCGTCGTCAACGAGGTCGGTCTTGTTCATGAATACAACGATTGCGGGAACGCCAACCTGACGAGCGAGCAGAACGTGCTCACGGGTCTGCTG
>JAFTJB010000151.1 GCA_017456625.1 Clostridia bacterium | reverse complement strand
TGAACGTTTGTACCAGAGAGATCATGGAAGGCACCGACGTTGCCATCCATTCGGGACGGATCGCCTTGGTTGGCGATGCCTCGCATTGCATTGGAGAGGGAACCGAGATCATCGACGCCTCGGGAATGTATCTGGCTCCGGGGCTTTTGGACGGACATATTCACATAGAGTCCTCTATGCTCAGTGCGGTGGAGTACGCGCGAGCAGTCGTTCCGCACGGAACGGTGGGCATCTATTACGATCCGCACGAGATCTGCAACGTGCTCGGAATGCCCGGCGTTGAGATCATGGCACGGGATGCCGAAAGAACGCCGCTGAAGGCAATGCTCACCCTCCCGTCCTGCGTGCCTGCAGTTACAGGCTTTGAGGACAACGGAGCCACGATCACCTCGCAGGATATTCACGCCAAGATCAATGCGGACGAGGTGGTTGGACTTGGAGAGATGATGAATTTCCCGGGCATCCAGATGTGTGCCGACGAGCCGCACGCGATCGTTGCGGAGACCTTGAAGGCGGGCAAGACCGTTACGGGACACTATTCGATCCCCGACACAGGGATGGGACTCAACGCCTATATCGCGGCGGGAGCGAGGTGTTGCCACGAGTCCACGCGAGCCGAGGACGCGCTCCAAAAAATGAGACTCGGAATGTACGCGATGCTTCGTGAGGGCTCGGCTTGGCACGATCTTGCGGAGGTCAAGCGTGCGATTACCGAAAACGAGATCGACTCCAGATTTGCCATCCTCGTGTCGGACGATACCCACCCCCACACGCTCGTGGAGCAAGGACATCTTGACCATATCGTCAGACGCGCCATCGAGGAGGGGATCGACCCGATCGAGGCGATTCAGATGGTAACCATCAACTGCGCGCAATGCTTTGGAATGGATAACGAGCTCGGCTCGGTCACTCCCGGTAAATGCGCCGACCTCATTCTGATCGACAATTTGCGCGATTTCACGGTAAAACGCGTAATTATCGACGGTGAAACGGTTGCGGAAAACGGAAAAATGAGAAAGGCGCTCTCCCACGGCGAATATCCCGCGTATGCGATGGATACGATGCACGTAGGGGAGACGATCACCCCAGAATCCTTCAAGGTGAAAACCGAGAAGAAGGAAACGGTCAAGATCCGTGTGATCGAGATCATTCCCGCAAAGGTAGGGAACTACGAGCGTCACGTCACGCTTTCGGTGAAAAACGGATTGATCGAATCGGACACTGAGCAGGATGTGCTCAAGACCTTCGTGTTTGAGCGTCACAAGAACACGGGAAAGCACGGGATCGGATTCGTGAAGGGCTTTAACATCAAGTGTGGCGCGATGGCGTCCACGGTGGCACACGACGCGCACAATCTGCTTGTGATCGGCACGAACGACGAGGATATGGCACTTGCCGCAAACACGCTGATTCAGTGCGGAGGCGGTATGTGTGCCGTGCAGAACGGAGAGGTGCTTGGTTGCGTGGAGCTTCCGCTTGCGGGATTGATGAACGTGAAAACGGCAGAGGAGATGAGCGATACGGTGGCAAAGCTGGATGCCGCATGGAAGAAGATCGGATGCGATATCGTCTCTCCCTTTATGACGATGGCACTCATTCCGCTCGCTTGCCTGCCCGAGCTTCGCCTGACCGATCGCGGACTCGTGGATTGCACCACCTTCAATTTCGCCGAGCTTGAGGTGGTGTGATCGGTTGTAGATCGAATAAAATAAACCCAAAACGCCGCTGAGAAATCAAAGCTTCTCAGCGGCGTTTTGGAACACGAAAAAGGGACGGGCTTCACACGGATCAAGCACCGCAATTCACGAAACGATAAAGATAAAAATCCGTGTATCGTCTGCCCGCCCGGTCCCGAAGGACCACAGGGACCCGAAGGACCGAGAGGTCCTGTTGGTCCACAAGGACCTGCTGGAGACACCGGCGCACAAGGACCTCAGGGGCTTCCGGGAGGTGTTTTGACCTACGCGGACTTTTACGCAGTGATGCCACCAGATAACTCAGCAACCGTAGCCCCCGGAACCGACGTCAGCTTTCCGCAGAATGGACCGATCGCCAACACGAATATCGGTCGTCTTAGTCCGTCATCCTTCAATCTCGGTCCTATCGGCACCTATCATATATTGTTCCAAGTCAGCGTCACCGAGGCGGGACAGCTGATCTTAACCTTGAACGGTCAGGATCTGGAATATACCGTTGCGGGTTGCGCTACGGGAACGTCGCAGATCGTGGGAGTGGCTGTGGTAACGACCACGGCGGTCAACTCGGTTCTTACCGTCCGCAATCCTGCGGGTAACGCCGCGGCGCTTACCGTCACGCCCCTTGCAGGCGGAACGCGCCCCGTATCCGCGCATCTTGTGATCACGCAGATAGCTTGATAAATTAAAATAGCCGGGCAAACAAAAAACACCGCTGAGGCTTCGTAAGATTCCTCAGCGGCAATTGTACGTATAGGAAAGCGAGCGTCATTGAGAAGCATTTTTTTTGCGTAAATTTACACAATATGCTGGATTTATGGGCTTTTTTGTGATATAATAGACGCAGAAAGCCTTGCGATGCTAATATTAGCACAATGGATACAGAACAATAGAAACGATATGTAGGAGGTTCGGCAAGTGACAAAACAAAACTTTCTTGAAGACTGTCTCAATACATACGGTACATCAGCGGACTATCCATTTGACGAGGATTTTGAAACGGCGGTGCTTCGGCACGTGGACAATCGCAAGTGGTATGCGATCGTGATGAGAGTGTCACGGCGCAAGTTCGGGTTTGAGAGCGACGAGATCATTGACGTTGTAAATCTCAAGCTGCCGATCGAAATGTTCGGCGCATTTGGTGCGGGGGAGGGGGTCTATCCCGCGTATCATATGAACAAGCTTCATTGGATCTCGGTGCTTTTGCCCGACGCGCCCGAGGATGTGGTATCCTTCCTTACAAATTCAAGCTTTGAGGTGACAAAATCCAAGACAAAGCAGAGGAAAACCAAATGACGAGACCTTACATCATTTGCCATATGATGACCTCGATCGACGGCAAGATCACGGGAGATTTTTTGTTTCAAAAGGAGTGTACCGAGGCGACCGATATTTATTATCGGATCAATCGTGAACGTCTGGCGGACGGCTTTATTTGCGGCCGCGTTACGATGGAGGGAAGCTTCACGGGAGGTTGGTATCCCGATCTGAATCGGTACAAGCCCGTGGATAAAAAGAGAGATTTTATTGTGAACGATCTCAGCGGCTTCTATGCGATCGCCTTTGACACCCACGGCAAGCTCGGTTGGAAATCGAACAAGATCATCGATCCCGACGGAGATCCCGGATATGACGGAGCACAGATCATTGAGGTGCTCTCCGAGGACGTTGATGCGCGGTATCTTGGGTATTTGGAAGCGATGGAGATTTCGTATATTTTTGCAGGCGAGACTGCCGTTGACGTGGAGCTTGCCCTATTTAAACTGAAGAAGATCCTCGCTTGTAATACCTTGCTTCTCGAGGGTGGCAGTATCATCAACGGAGCGTTCGAACGAGTGGACGCGGTGGACGAGCTCAGTCTCGTGGTCGCTCCCGTGATTGCGGGGAAGGACGCAAAGCCGCTCTTTATGGATTCCGAGATCGCAAGCTTTGAGCTTATTAAAGTAGAGAATGAGAATGGAAATCTTGTTCTGAATTACAGGAGAAAATAATAATTTGTTTCAATCAAAAAAGAAATTTTTTATGAATTATCAAAAAGAAACGCTTGGCACGGCTCCGATAGGAAAGCTCTTGTTTCAGCTCTCGCTTCCAACAGTGGTTGCCCAGCTTATCAATATGTTATATAACGTTGTTGACCGTATTTATATCGGACATATTCCCAACGTCGGGGATTTTGCGCTCACGGGCGTGGGCGTGTGTATGCCTATTATTATGATCGTTTCGGCATTTGCTGCTCTGGTCAGCTCGGGCGGTGCTCCAAGAGCATCGATCTTTATGGGCAAAAAGGATCTGGAAAGTGCAAACAAGACGCTTGGGGCTTGCTTGGGACTGCAGATCCTTATATCGATCACACTGACGGTTATCTTGTTGATCTGGAACAGAGCGTTTCTTCTTGCCTTTGGTGCGAGCGAGAATACGATCCTATACGCGACCGAATATATGCGTGTTTATGCGATTGGAACGATCTTTGTGCAGCTGACGCTTGGGATGAACGCCTTTATCACCGCGCAAGGATTTACCAAGGTATCTATGATATCCGTTATTGTAGGTGCGGTTACCAATATCATTCTGGATCCGATCCTGATCTACGGATTTGATATGGGGGTCGGCGGTGCGGCACTTGCCACGATCATTTCGCAAGCCGTTTCGTGCATTTTGATCTTCTCTTTTTTGTGCAGTAAAAGAAGCATTCTGAAAATTGATCTGAAAAACTTGGTTCCCATACCCAAAATTGTTTTGCCCTGTATCGCTCTTGGCGCAGCAACGTTCATTATGCAGGCAAGTGAGAGCGTGATCTCTGTATGCTTTAACGCCTCTTTGCTGGATTATGGTGGAGATATTGCGGTTGGCGCAATGACCATTCTTACAAGCGTTATGCAGTTTGCATTGCTTCCTTCGCAGGGAATTGCACAAGGCGCGCAACCCATACTTAGCTTTAACTACGGGGCGAGGAACGTCGATCGAGTCAAGCAGACGTATAAAATATTGCGAAAGGTCTGTCTGATTTATTCGGTAACGATATGGGCATTGGTGATGCTGTTTCCGAGTGCTTTCGTTTCGATCTTTACCCCCGACGCGGAATTGATCACATTCGCATCAAGAGCGCTCCGTATTTATTTTAGCGGAATGGTTCTGTTTGGTATTCAGATCGCGTGTCAGATGACCTTTGTTTCTTTGGGAAATGCCTTGTCATCGGTCACTGTGGCGGTGGTAAGAAAGTTTGTGTTGCTTCTTCCGCTCATTTATATTATGCCGCATATGATCAGCGAACGTACCATAGGTGTATACGTTGCGGAACCGATTGCAGATATTCTTGCCGTTGCCTTTACATCTATCCTTTTTGCCTTCCAATTCAAAAAGGCGATCAAAAGGATCGAGGTGGAGAAATAAATTCAGGAGCTTACAAAAATGTCCAAAGCATTGCCACCTCTGTGCGGTATCGTGCCATAGAGGACGGCAAATCTTATGAATATCACAAAGTGCCGATCAATTGAGGTGAAGGAAAAGGGCTACCGTTTGGTAGCCCTTGGTGTGTTTAAATCAGACTTTTGTTTTTATTCATCATATCGGTGATGTTTTTTAATCCGTCGTCAAAGCTCAGATACATTACACCGTTGTATTCTACTTGAGCAACATAAAAGAAATCGCTATCCATATAAACCCAATTTGAAGATGTTATAGTGATTTTATCTCCAGGCGATATGTTCTCGTAAAAGCCATTGTTGAAAAGAACCTTACTGTGATCTCTTGGAATATGCAATGAGATTTCATATTCTTCCAAGGGGATATCAAGATTTGGTGAATGACCTAAAAAAGCAGAAATATCTTCAATCGTTTCAAATGTTACATAAATCGTGATGTCATAATTAAGAAAATCCTGTTTATCAAAGTCCCGAAGAAGTTGATGATTTGA
>JAFTJB010000150.1 GCA_017456625.1 Clostridia bacterium | reverse complement strand
GTCGGTCTTCCCCTCAAGCAGGTTGAGATCTCCGTTCTCGTTCGCATCAAAAACCTCCTTGGGAACAAAAGGATTGTAATATCTTCCCGCATGCGTATAGAACGCATAGCATCGCCACATATCGATGTCGCCCCACTCGCAAATTTTTCCGTCAAGATCAACCGTCACGGTCTTGCCCGAATTGATCGCGGGAATACAGCCACCGGGGCACTCGCGCACACACGCGCCACACTTGCGGCACAGCGGCTCACCGCTATACATCTCATCATACTCAAGCTCGGCATCGGTAAAGAGAAACGCCACCCTCTGCAAGGGTCCAAATTGAGGTGTGAGGAGCATCTTGCTCCAACCGATCTCACCGAGACCGCAGGCAACCGCAACAAGACGAAACTGAAACTGCAGGTCGGGAGCAACGTTGTCTTCTCTTGTGGCTCGTGTAAACTGAACGCTTCTATGGTGAGCTGTCGAGGTCTTAGCATTCTCATTGACCTCGATCTGCTCCTCGGGAGAGAGCGTATTTCCGGGGCTTCCGTCCATATCGGATACGCTTCCGCGCGCGCCCGTGTTGCGGTAAACGAACGCTTCGTATCCCTCGTCTTCAATCAGCTTTCCAACATGATAAAGCACAGCGGGCGCGAAAATTTCGTTGATGCCGCCGTATGCCATTGACGGATACTGATAGAACTGCGTTCCTTCCTCGATCCCTCTCTGAACACCGCGAGGGATACGAAAAACGAATCCGATCACACTCTTGGCATCCGGAAAAAGGAACTTGGGATTCATGTCGTCCGGGGCGCCTGCGAGACGCGATATCGGCGCAATGCCACAGGCATCCGCACCTGCCTCAAGAGCAACCTTTTTGATCATTTCACTTGTCAACATTTCTCTCTCCTCCTTTTTATCACGCTTTTACCGAAGGATCATCCGCAAGTTTTATACAAGCGCGCCGCATCACCTCGGTGCAAAAGCTACATTCTTCGCAATTCTTATCGCAATTCATAACGCGAGATGCAAAACCTTTATCAAAATTTGCATTCTCAATATAGTTCGGATAAAAAATTCCACTGTGATTTGGCTCCAAAAGCTCCATCACGCTTCCTCGGTAACGCTTACCAACGTATGCTGTCAGCACACGCGAAGGCGCAGAATTTACGCGAGTCGCAAGCTTTACCGATGGAACAATTTTCTCGTAAAGGTCTATGTCCTCGGGACGAATAAAGTTGGTTCTTTGCAGCCATTTTTCAAGGTTGTTTTCATCGGACAGAAAGTCCCAACAAACTCCTTTGAACTGATATCCGTTATCCATAGCGGATATTTCAGCTTCATGCGCCACAAGATTATCGTGAAAAATGTGCGCAGAACAATTGTTAAGGCAGCCGCTGTTGGCGAGCAGATACATCTCTTTTCCGTTGTCGTCGCACCATTGGCGAAGCCGTATTAGAGTCGGAAGATGACGGTTGCACTCACGCTTGACGTAAAAGCTGTCAAAATAGTTTGCAACGTAGGAAGCTCCCTCGATCGAGCCGATCTCCATATTGACCGACGCGCGCACGTCGATTCCTTCAAAATTTTCCTTGATAAATTTCGCAATCAGCGGCGAGGCGGTCGTAACCGATTGCAATCCAAATTCGCTTTGCACGTAGTCGGTGAGATTGCCGATTCCGTTGAAAAAAGCACGGGATTGACTGTCCTTGCCGTAACAGTTGGCATTGAATAAAAGATTGAATCGAAATCCCTCTCTCGAAAGCCGTTTCAGATCCTCACGCTGCCGAATTTGATTTTCAAACGCGGTATGCTCTTCAAGCGTTGAACGAGAACTTCTTCCGTTAGGCAAATCCCCCCACGAAAAATAGACCTCCGAGATCGCATTTTTGTTTTGAATGACCGTGTTCAAAAAATCTCTGTTTTCTCGAACGGGATAGCCAACGATGTACTTCATATAATATCCCTCCGTGTTTTTCGGGTCCTCAATACTTCGTTTTATTGCAAAAGCAAAATTTTGCTTTTCGTATTGATTGTACCCTTTTTTTATGGTATAATCAATATAAAAAACAAACAAAAAAGTTTGAAAAACAAACCAACGAGGTAAGTGCCATGGTACTTTGCGACATCAATCCATTCCTGCGATATGCCGAGCTACAGCCCTCGGTCCTTTCCAGCGCACCCCTTAGCTGCTCCTACGATTACCGTATTTTCTATATTCTTGATGGAACTGCCACGCTGGTCCTGAGTGATCGGCGTATTCCGCTCAGCAAAGGAATGCTGATCTACCTTCGTCCCGGCACACCGTACTATTTTGAGGGTCAAGTCAAGGTTCTCGTTCTCAATTTTGACATGACGAGAAATCAAGCCGAACAAAAAAAGCCTCGGAAGCCGTCTAAGGACATCGAGAGCTTTTTTGAGGATCAAGTTTTCGAAAACGATCCGCCGTTGGAGCTTTCTACGCTTACCGTAATCCCACAAGCCTTTGAAATCGAAGGAAAGCTGCAGGAATGTTTGTTGCATTTCAGCTACCCCACCGCCTTTTCCGACGCATTTACCTCGGCAATTGTTAAGGATCTTCTCTGCTATGTGGCGCGAAACGCCACCAAGCAGAGCGAGTTACCCGATCTGGTGCAAAAAATCACGCTCTATATCCGGAATAATTATGACCAAGAGCTAAGCAACACGCAGATCTCGACGGCTTTCGGCTACCATCCCTTTTATCTGAATCGGATTTTTAAGAACAGCACAGGCATTACCATGCACCAAGCAGTCATTCAGGAGAAGATGCGAATTGCCAAGCACCTGCTCAAAGGGACCGATCTCTCGATCGCTGCGGTGGCAGAAGAAGTCGGTTTTTCTGACCGATCACAATTCTGCACTGCCTTTCGTAAATACAGCAAAAATACACCAACGGAATACAGAAAGAAAAACAAATAACCCAAAATATATGAAAAAAGCCTCTGAAACTCAATTCGTGTTTTTACATTTTTCTAAAAACATGGATGTCCTTCTTCGGGCCTCCTCATGAGTCAAAAGATTCACTTGCTCAAGATTTTGATTTAGAGTGAAGTATCCTCGAAGTAGTGGATCAATTTGCTCATGTTCTTCCTGTGCTTTTTCAAGGGACTTTGCAAAGCAATCATATCCTTTCCATCATATCCTCTGTTATACTCAACATCAACGACGTAATCTTCAAATGGCGAACCGACTACACGCTGGCGCGTGATGAGATACAAGGGCGGCACGCCGCCCTTGATGATATCCACGACTACGTCGTGATGATATGCCAAGCCTGCGGCTTGGATAAAAAAATTCGACAAGTCGAAACTTGTCGAATTTTTTGGCGGAGAAGGAGAGACTCGAACTCTCGCGCCGGGTTTAATCCGACCTACGCCCTTAGCAGGGGCGCCTCGTCACCAACTTGAGTACTTCTCCATACCAATTATGTAGGCGGGATCTCTCCCTATGTTTTGGCACACTTTTTTACAAAGGTGCCCTATTATTATATCTTAACGAAATCCTTTTGTCAAGGGGTTTTGCAAAAAAGAAGTGCATTTTTTCGGGCCTTTTTTTCGGCCAAAAACTTTTTTGAAAAATTTGTCAAAACGGGTTGACTTTTCCGCCCTGCCGTGGTAAATTGAAGGCACAACCGGAAAGGAGAGTCGCAAGCTCTTTCACGAGCGCGACGCCGAATGGCTATGGAACTGACCTTTTTGACCAACCAACGTTTGGACGAGAAGCAAGCCACCGCGTTACAGGCCGAGAGCAAAACGGATGACCCCATCCTGTTTTCCATCATCGGCGAGATCGCCAAAAACGACCGTTACCGTTTAACGGCCCTGGCGGTTACAGCCACGCGCCTGTTCACCTTCGATTTCGAGACGCAGACCGTCTCGGATTCGATTGCCTTTTCCGACATGGCCGACATTTTCACCAAGAGAATGTACGGCAACGGCCTGCTGCGCGTTAAGCTGCAGGACGGCAGCGTGCGCGACGTGTTCCGCTTCACCTTCACCGTTGCGGGCCTTTGCGATGCCGCCATTGCCTTTGTGCAAGGCGTGCGCAAGGGGGAGTCCGCCGAGGAGGAAATGGAGGCCATCCGCGGCGCCTACGACAAGCTGCTGTCGGTCTGCCCCAAGTGCGGGCGCACCCTTTCCGCCCCCGGTGTCCCCTGTATCGGATGCATGAACAAGGGAAAGCTGTTCAAGCGCCTGGGGGGATACATGAAGACCGAAACGCCCATTCTGATCGTTTCGGTGATCCTTTCCATCATTACCACGGCACTTGCGCTGATGCCTCCGCTGCTCACCAAGTCCCTGGTTGACGATATTCTGCCCTCCTTTGACCGCACCGCGCTGCTGATCGTTTCCCTTTCCCTGATCGGCATTCACGTGTTCCGCTTTTTGCTGGCGGGCATTCGCGGCTATCTCCTGCGCATTTCGGGCAACCGCATCGTGGCCAACATCCGTTGTGACGTGTACGAAAAGGCCCAGCACCTGCCCATGCGCTTTTACGATAAGACCTCTACGGGCGCCGTGATCAACCGTATCAGCGGAGACACCGCCACCCTGCAGGCCTTTATGCTGCGTATCACCCAGGAGGTGGTGGTGCAGGCCTTCAAGCTGGTGGGCATCATTGTGGTCATGCTGATCATGAACCCCAAGCTGACCCTGCTCTCGCTGTGCCCCGTTCCCATCGTGGTCATCGGCTCCCGCATCTTCCGCAAGAAGATCGCGCCCTTCTATCGCCGTATCTGGCGGCGGTCCTCCTCCGTGACCTCGGTGCTGACCGACACCATCCCCGGCATCCGCGTGATCAAATCCTTTACCAACGAGAAAAACACCACCAAGCGCTTTTCCGACACGGTGGAGGAATGGCGCGAGACCGATACCAAGGCGGGCAAGATCCTCAACGCCTATCCCGCCATCGTCAACGCCTTGATCTCCTGCGGCACCGTGGTGATCTGGAGCTTTGGCGGCGGCATGGTTATTCAGAACCTGCAAAGCGGCAATATGACGGGGCTGACCATCGGTCTTTTGGTCTCCTTCATCTCCTACGCCTCCATGTTCTACGAGCCCGTCAACTTCTTTGCCAACTTCTCCGACTCCACTCAAAGCGCCATGGCCTCCGCCGAGCGCATTATGGACATTCTGGATGCGGAGCCCGAGCACGACTTCGGCAAGGGCAACACGGATGCCAACATTGGCGGGCGCATCGAATTCAAGCACGTCAACTTCTCCTTTGACCGCACAAAACAGGTCCTTAAGGATATCAATCTTGTCATTGAGCCCGGCGACGTGGTGGGCATTGTGGGCACAACGGGGTCGGGTAAATCCACCCTGATCAACCTATTGCTCCGCTACTACGACCATTACAACGGCGAGATCACCATAGACGGCGTGGATATCCGCAACATCGATATGCAGTACTACCGCTCCCGCATCGGCTACGTGCAGCAGGAGCCCATGATGTTCCACGACACCATCTACAACAACAGTTCCTACGGCGACGATTCCTTCTCGGTAGACGAGGT
>JAFTJB010000149.1 GCA_017456625.1 Clostridia bacterium | reverse complement strand
TTGCTGCGGTGAGACCTCTGGTCTCAATCATTCCAAGAGCTTCCTGTGCCATAATTAATATGTACCTCCAAAATTTATTACAAATTATTTTTTATCAAATGCGTTCAAGTGAAGCATGCCCTCAGCCCCCTCCGACATACCGGAGATGATGTGCTTGGTCACGACACCCGAGATGCGGTTGACTGCTTCCTCAGCAGCCGCTACCGCTGCGGTTACGTCCTCAACGCTTCCGCGGAATTTTACCAATACCTGAAGCGGAACCGGAAGTCCGTCCGGATTGGCGGGTTTGTTTTTGTCGAAGTTCTCAACGGTTACGTTCGCCGCCTTACAGCCTGCATCACAAGCCGCAAACGCCGCTACCAGTCCATAGACCTCGATCATACCGACTGCGCCGCCTGCTATCATGATCGTTTCTCCTTTTTATTACGGAATGATCGCGATCTTCAAGCCGTCCTGACGAAGGTTGGTCTGAAGTGCCTCATTCGCATCTGCAAGGTGGAACTTATGCGTGATAAGCTGGTCGAGCGGCAAGCCGATCTCCTTTGCGCGAGCGAGGAAATCGAAGGTGGTCGCGTAGTCACGCAGGGTGTATACCCAAGAACCAACGAGCGTGATCTCCTTTGCGCAGAGGTCAAAGTGCGGGTTGATGGTTGCATCTCCACCGTTGATGAAGAAGCCAAGCTCGCAAAGTCCGCCGCCGTTACGGATGAACTTATAAATGTTTGCGTGTGCTACGGGAGAACCGGTGCACTGGAACGCAAAGTCTGCAAAATAGCCGCCGAAGGAATCCTTTACAGCACCTGCAAGTGCCTCGATGCCCTTGTGGTTCATGAAGTTGACGGTTGCGGTCGCGCCCATCTTCTTCGCGAACTCAAGTCTCTTCTCGTTGCCGTCCACAGCCGTGATATTGAGAATACCCATGGTCTTGAGGATCGCAATGCAGAGCAGTCCGATCGGTCCGCATCCCTGAACAACAACTCTGGAGTTGAAGCGGAGAATGTCGGTGGTCTTTGCACGCTCAACAGCGTGGATCAGAACCGCCGCAGGCTCGATCAGAATTCTCGAATCGAGATCGAGGTTGGAGACATTGAACACAGTCGAGCCCTTGCTAACAACGATATAGTCCGCATACCAGCCGTTGAGGTGGTTGTCGTCATCGGGCAGAAGTCCGTAAACGTCAGCGCCTCCAACGTTCTGCTTGTTGAGGTCGAACATGGTAATGTCGGGATTATCCTTGAAGATCATGCAGGTAACGACCTTGTCGCCAATGCCGAGAGGCTTTCCTGCACTGTCCTTGGTTACGTTTTTACCGATCTTTACGATCTCACCCGGTCCCTCGTGTCCGAGAACAACAGGGATAAGCTCGAAGGGATCGCGCTTGAACTCGTGTGCGTCGGTACCGCAAACGCCGCAACCCTCCATTTTTACCAGGATATCGTCATCACCGATCTCGGGAATGGGATACTCCTGGATTTCAAAATGCTCCTTTGCAGTGAGCATTGCAACGCGAGAGGTCTTGGGGATCGCGCCGCCCGCTGCCTTACCGGCTGACTTGCCGCAGGTGCAGGTGTGCGTGCCCTTCATGCCTGCAAGAACCTCTTTGACGATTGCTTCAATTTTAGCCTGATCAGTCATATCTATCGCCTTGATTCCTTTCTAAAGTTTGCTTTCAACGATCGATCTCAAAGGAAATACTCGGAAAAGATCTTTTTACCGTATGCGGAAAGTGCGGTATCCTGCTCCTCGCTGCCGCCGCTGACACCCAAGCCGCCCAGAATTTTTCCGTGCGCCTCCAGATAGTCACCGCCGCCGAAGATCACGATCTTGCCTCCGTTGGTAAATTGGATCCCGTATAGGGATTCGCCCGGTGCCGCAAGAGCCGCCAGCTTTCGCGTGGACATCTTGAGTGCGACGACCGTATAAGCCTTGTTGATGGCAACGTCACGGCTCGCGAGATAGGAGTTGTCCATACACTCGCAAAGCTTGAGGTTTCCACCCTCATCCGCGATCGCAACGACCGCGTTAACGCCCATTTCCTTTGCTTTCTTCTCCACCTCGGATGCGATGAATTTCGCATCATCAAGGGAGATCGATTCGATCCGCTTCTTTTCCCGTATCTTGGTCATGGCGTTTACCGCATCCTTTGCGACGATCTCGCTCACCGCGGCTCGCACCAGCTTTTCAATATCGGTACTCATGCGCGTTTATCTTATTTGCCGAGCGCGGAAAGAACCTTCTTGGTGATCTCTGCGATGAGAGCGCTGTCGTCGCCTGCGCCGTGGTCGCTGCACTTACCGGTGCAGGTGTGGCAGCTGGGCTTGCCTGCGCGAACGTTGGGACAAAGATCTGCGGGGTGCTTACCGGTCATACCGAACTGACGTCTGATCTCGTACAGTCTCTCAACCTGTGCGTCGGTGAGCTTCTTGGGGCCGCCGAGCATCTTGGACTGATACATGAGCTGTGCGTAGAACTCAACAGACTCCATCTTGTGGTATGCGCTCAGGAGCGAATCGGAGAAAGAAAGTGCACCGTGGTTTGCAAGAAGAACTGCATCGTAGTACTGCAGATGCTCGGAAACCGCATCCGGGATCTCCTCAGTGGAGGGGGTACCGTACTCAGCGATCGGAACACATCCGAGAGCGATAACTGCCTCGGGCATGATGGGATCGGTCAGCGGGATACCTGCGATTGCAAAGCTGGTTGCGTACAGAGGATGTGCGTGCACAACGCTCTTAACGTCGGGTCTCTCTTTGTAGACTCTCATGTGCATCTTGATCTCGGAGGAGGGCTTGAAGCCTGCGTTTGCCTGAATGACCTTTCCGTTTGCGTCAACCTTACAGATGAACTCGGGGGTCATGAAGCCCTTGGAAACACCCGTAGGAGTGCAGAGGAACTCGTTGTCATTGAGCTTTACGGAGATGTTACCGTCGTTGGAGGCAACCATTCCCTTGTCGTAAATTCTCTTACCGATGTCACAGATCTGTTGTTTGATTTCATACTCTGTCATTGTTTTATTCTCCTTACAGAAAAAATTTATATTTTTTTAATTTAATTCCTAATTATACAATACTATCATATCACCGTTTTGTTGGGTTGTCAATAGTTTTTTGTTGTTTTTTCCAAACTTTTTTTGGGATAATGTTGTTTGTTGACAAAATTCTTTGTTTTTTTCTTTTTTTGCGCCCGATTTTGTCATTTAAGGTATTCGAGAAGCTCATCGATGCCCTGACGGGTCTTGGAGGAGGTAAAAAAGATCCTCTCACAGCCGCACAGAAGCAACCTCATTTCCGCGAGATCGGGGCGCGCGTGCGCTTCATCGCACTTGGTGACCACACCGATCACGGGACGGTTGGCAACGGGAGCGCATGCCGGCGGAAACACACAGAAATCGTCGGTCGCCGACAGAACGAGCCCCACGACGTCCGCCTCATAGGAGTAGACGGCAAGCGCACCGCCAAGGTCGTTTCCCTCGGAGTACTCCCCCGGTGTATCCATGAAATCCGTGGAATAGTCGATGTACTGTGTTTTCTTATACACGATCTCCTCGCCGCGGAGCGCCTCGATGAGTGAGGTCTTTCCGCTCTCACTCTTCCCCATCAAGATCAGCTTTTTCATAATTAAGTCTTGGTGATCTCGCAAACGGTAAAGCCGAGCTTTTTGTGCGCGTAATCGGTTGCCGCCAGAAGCGCCTCCTCAACCTGTGAAACAGTGCCGACGGCGATCAGCGTACCCGAGAATCGATCCACAAAGCCGACCTCTGCGCCCGAGGATTTGAGCGAGATATCCGCAGCAATGATCGCGTACTCACTGGGACACATGGTCATGATACCGATCGCGGATTTTCCCGTATAATCGATCGTCGGATCAAGTCCCAGCTTTCTGTAGAGGATAGGATCCGGGTTGGCAATGATGTGTGCCAGCGTGATCTGCTTACCCGGAACGGTCTCCTGAATAATGCGTTGTTTGTTTTCGTAAATGTCGTTCAAAATGATACCTCCGTAACCGATCAGCCGCCGATGAGTGCTCGCAAGCCCTCGCGCTCGGCTACCTGCCGCAAGCGTTCCATCTTGTCCGCAGGCGGTGTGACCAGATCTCCCATCAGATACTCACGGTCGAGTCCGACGTACTTATCGTAGCCCAAACGGTGATATGGGAGAAGATGGATCTCCTCCACACCGGGGAGAGACTTGGCAAAGCGCGCGATCTCTCGGATCTCCTCCTCCGTGTCATTGAAGGTAGGAATGGTGGGAACACGCACGATAATGTGTGCGCCCGCCGCCGCCATTTTCCTTGCGTTGGAGAGGATCAGCTCGTTGCGCATCGTGGTAAATTGCTCATGCTTTTCCGAATTCATATGCTTGATGTCAAGCAAAATGGTATTCAGCATCGGCAGATGCGGCTCTATCATATAATAAGGTAGACAAGCGGTGGTCTCTACCGCTGTATCAATGCCGTTTTCCTTTGCTACGGTCAAGAGCGCGCTGACAAATTCGGTCTGGCAAAGTGCCTCGCCGCCCGACAGCGTCAATCCTCCGTGGCTTCTGCGATAATACGGCATGTCCTGCAGCACCCGGCGGATCACTTCTCCGACGGTCGTGTCGTATCCTACGATCCGTTTGCCGTTTGCGGTGCGCATCTCCTGGATCTCGTAGCTTTGAGATTCGGGATTGCAGCACCAGCGGCAACGAAGGATACATCCCTTGAGGAACACTACCGTGCGGATACCCGTGCCGTCGTGCGTACAGAATTTCTGTATGTCGAAAACTCTTCCGACCACCGAACGATTATCCATAAAACACCTTTCTTTGGGACGTTTTTGCTTTCAACGTCGCATGATCCTTTGATCAGAACGATGCCTGCTCCGTACGGTTGATGATATCGTCCTGAAGCGACTTGGAAAGCGTGGTAAAGAGTGCGCTGTATCCTGCGACACGTACCACAAGACTGCGGTACTGATCGGGATTTTTCTGCGCATCGCGCAAGGTCTCGCGGCTGACAACATTGAACTGCATGTGGCTTCCCTTCATTTCAAAGTAGGTCTGAACGAGTGCCACAAAGTTTTCAAGTCCCGTCTCGCCCGCAAGCGCGCTGGGATGGAATTTCATGTTAAAGAGCGTACCGTTGGAGGCAATTCCATGGTCCAGACGGGAAACCGAGTTTGCCGCCGAGGTAGGACCGTGAATATCCTTGCCTGCGCTGGGAGATACGCCGTCCGCTACGGGAGTGCCCGCATAGCGTCCGTCGGGCGTTGCACCCGTCTGTGCGCCGAGCGGTACGTTTGCGGAAACGGGATAAAGTCCCGCTTGGAAGCGACCGCCGCGCGGATTCTTATAATTAAGGAGAGGTTTGGTGTAGGTGTAAGCCGCCTCTCTTGCGAGTGCATCCACGTCGTCAAGGTCGTTACCGAACTTATCGACCGAGGTGATCATCTTTTGGATCTCCGCATATTTGGAGTCGCCCTCTTTGTTCTTTACGGTATTGTAGATCTCGGAAATGAGCGACTCGCTGACCTTGACACCGTTCTTCGAAAGCTCGATCGCGATCTGCTCGGTCAGGCTCTGCGCGCGCGCATCGCTCGTCTTGCCAAAGTTGTGGATCATTGCCTCACGCAACTCGGCAAGCGTAAATTTCTTCTGCTCGAACACAAGCGTGCGGATCGCGTAAAGTGCGTCTGCCACGTTTGCGATACCAAAACCCTGCGGTCCCGTGAAGTTATAGACCGCACCGCCCTGCTCGGGCGTCTTTCCGCTGTGGATGCAATCCTCGACCATGGAGGAGAGATACGGCAGCGGGCAACGGATCGCGTGCGCCTCGTCGATCGCGTTATCGGCGTTGACGAGAAGCGAGATCATATAATTCATCTGTGCCTTATAAGCATCGAAGAATTCATCAAAGGTCTTGAAGGTAGAAACATCACCCGTGTGCGGTCCAACCTGTACGCCATCAAGCTTACCGTCGTCGAAGACCAGCTCCATGGGCTTGAGCATATTGAAGAACGCCGCATCATGCCAGCCCCAGGTCTTACCTGCCTTTTGCGGCTCGACACATCCGATGATGTTGTAGTCTCTCGCATCCTCAATGGTAAGTCCCATAGACATGAGCGAGGGGATGATGACCTCATCGTTGTAGTATGCGGGAAGTCCGACACCCGTTCTCGTCAGCTCTGCGGAGCGGATAAGGAACTCATGCGGAGTACGGTTCCAGACACGCACCGAGAAGGAGGGCGCGGGAAGCATAACGTGCATGGTCGCATCGATACACATAAAGGAAAGATCGTTGGTGGCATCCTCGCCGTGGATGTTCTGTCCACCCGCAATGAGGTTTTGGAAGAGCGAATAGCCCGCAAAGCCCTCTGCGGAAGCCGCATCTCGGCACTTGTTGAGGTCGTTGAACTTGACCCAAATACAATCCATCAGCTCCTGCGCGAAATCACGTGTAATAACACCGCGATCGATATCCGCTTTATAATAAGGATACATATATTGGTCAAAGCGTCCGGGCGAGATGGAATGTCCGCTCGACTCGATCTGCAAAATCATCTGGATAAACCAGAAGCTCTGGCAAGCCTCCCAGAAGGTACGTGCGCCGTACTCGGGCACACGCTCACAGTTGGAGGCAATGGCAAGCAGCTCTGCGCGACGCGTGGAATTCTGCTCGGTCATAGCCTGACGGCGAGCCAGCTCCGCATATCTCTTTGCATAAGTAATGACCGCCTCGCAGCTCATGATAATGCCATCGAGGAGCGCGGTCTTGGAGCAGTAATCCGCATCACCGAAATTCATGGTCTTCTTCTCTGCCATGACCTCGTCGATGATGCCGCGATAACCGATCGCCAGCACCTTATCATACTGAACGGTCACGTGACCGACACCGTTGTAGAAGTAGTTACCCGGTGTAAACACGTTGTGCTCCATTGCAAGCTTGGTCTCGGGCGCCATGAGAGAGGTTGCGAGCTCACTCGTGGTTTTTCCCTTCCAATAGCGGTAGGCGGTGCGCAGAGCGTTCTTGGTCTCCTCGGAAATATAGAACGGATCGGCGCTTCTCTTCTCTACCGTATCGAACTCCGCCTCAAGCCACTCGAAGGAGAACTCGGGAAACACCTGACAGCTGCGCGGCGCTTTGGTCGCGGAGCCGACAACAAGCTCATCATCGCGAATGGTGACGGGGATATTTTCCATGATATGACGGAATGCCTTTGCACGGCGAGTGACGATAGGCTCACCCTCGGTCTGCATATAGCTCTCGGTCAAAAGCACCGCGCGGTCTGCCTCGATCTCGGGCATCTTGCGGTAGAGCTCCGCCTTGAGTCTTTCAATTCTCGGACTTTTTGCACATTTTGCGCTATTATAGTTCGACAAAGCTATCACATCCTTCTTGTTTTTGTCGCAGATACACGACTCTACACTAAATTATACAATATCTTCCCCAATTTGTCAATAGGAAATGAAAATATTTTTGGTTTTGTTTTGACTTTTTTGGTTTTGTGTGGTACTTTTGTGTGAGTTTCACAGTTTGAACCGCTCTGTTTTGGGCAAAAAAACATATTTTTTGTGCGTTTATGTGGGAGTAAAGGGGGATGCGCACAAAGAGAGACATTTTTGAGAAAAAAAGCACGAGTTTCATGTATGAAACTCGTGTTTCAAAAACGCAAAATAACGGTATAAAAAAAAAAGCGCATATGCGCTTCTTTTTTGCTGTAATTCAATTTAAAAGCTCCGTCAACGCCTCCTCGGCGGTGGCAACGTGATGCGTACAGACACGGACAAGCTCCTCGGATCGTGTGCCGACACAGTAGGAATATTTTGCATTGTGCATCATGGCAACGTCGTTTCCGCTGTCTCCGATGCAAGCGGTCTCAAACTTGCTCTTAAAGAGTCGGATCTGCAGATCGGACAGTGCCGCGCCCTTATCCGCGAAGCGATTGACGTATTGCGAGGACTCATTCGGTCCGCCGTCCCAATGCATCCGAAGTCCGCTATACGGAGCCAAGGGTGCCTTTGCGCCGTAGCCTGTGATCTTGTATATCTTCTCCTTCGGCAGTCTCGCCTCGGCTCTCGTGAGTGTCTTGCCGTGAAAGCGGCGTCCCTCATCGGGCAATTCTCCGATCGCGTAATTCTCAAACGCGCCGTGGAAAACGAAGGATGCGCCTTCCCCATTCGCGCGGAACATCCAATCAATATCCGCGTTTGTGATCTGCTTTTCGTAATAGGTCCTTCCCTCTTTTACGTAATACGCACCGTCGCAGCAGATAAACCAAATTCGATCGACGAACTCGGGCAGATAGTGCGCAAGCTCCGAGTAGGTACGTCCCGAGGAGACCGCGAAGCTGATATTCTTTTTGAGTGCCGTTTCGATTTGATTTTTGACGATCGCCGAAACCTCCGTCTGTCCAAACGGCATCAGGGTTCCGTCAAAATCGGCAACGATGAGCTTAATCATATTTTTTTCTCCATTTTTCTAATACTTCATTCAGTCTCGCGCGGTCCGATGCGCGGTTCTTGGGGTCTCCTCCGCAGGTGACCGAAAGCATGCCAATGGGATATCGCGCGGCAATGCGGTCAAGCACCGCCTCCAATTCTCCGTCAGACGGATAATCGGAAAGGCAAAGAAGCGGACGGATCGGCTTTGACACGATATCAGACACGAGCGAAAGCTCCGCTCCGAGCATCTCCTCGCTCCGCATCAAATAGACGACGGGAAGTCCAACCTCCTCTGACGCATAAGTCAGATGCGGAAGCGTGCTACCATTCAGCACGAGTGCCCATTCGCGCTTTTGACATTCCTCGCACAAAAAGCGAAGGATCTGTGTGCGCAACAAAGCATATTCCTCAACAGAGCGTTTCTTGTTTTTTAAGGCTTGCACGACATGATAGAGATCCGGCTTGACAAAAGGACATGAGCTTCCGACGGAAAAATAAGCAAGGCTGCAACCGTGCGCTGTAAATCGGTCCAACACCGCGCGCGCGGCGTCTTGCCACGTATCCCAATCGTTACAGTCAAGCGAAAAAAGCAGCTCGGCATCAAGAACGGGAATGATCCCGCCCGGTGGCGGCGTATGCTCTTTCCAAAGCAAGCGAACGTCCGTATCAAGAATATCCCTTACGGAACAAGACTCTCTCATCAGTGCATCCGCCGTGATGCGCCAGATCTCGTCACAATTCTCCTCGTTGACGGGAAGGTCACACGAAAAGTGCATTTGCAAAAAATCACGGCAATGACGCTTTACCGGGTGTCCCGTTAGCTGCGACATCATACTGCATAGAATACGGTGTCTATCGTAGTCCGAGCAGCTTGTCCGCCTTATGCCCTTATCGACACACCACAAGCCAATAAGACTCTCTTTTTCCGCGTCCCACCAAAGCTGTGTGAGGTTGGTGGCGCTTCTGCTGCAATGGTCTC